>JBPCMC010000168.1:0-10187 GCA_051002645.1 Thermomicrobiales bacterium | reverse complement strand
GACGCCAAGAACGCCAAGAGAGAAAAGAGATCGAAGGGTTTTTCTTCTCCGCGTTTCTTGGCGTCCTTGGCGTCTTGGCGATTTTGTAACCGGCTCTTGAGCACATCGACATACGACATTCACCGCTCGCGCGGGCTACGCATCGGCGGGGGCGTCGGCATCTGCCGCACCTTCAACGCCAGATGCAGCACGAGCCGGTCGTGCGGGTCCGCCAGCACCCGGCCAGTCAATTCCTCGATCCGCCGCAGCCGGTAGATCAGGCTGTTCCGGTGGATGAAAAGGCGGTCGGCGATCTCCTGCATCCCGCCGCCGAGGTCGAGATATGCTTCCAATGTCTGTACAAGGCCGCCGCCCCGCTTCTCATCGTATGCGACGAGGCCGCCGAGGACTTCGTGCGCGTAGGTCTCCATGCCGTCCGACTGCCAGAGCGGGTACAGCAGCCGGTAGATGCCGAGGTCGCCCGCAACGCCGCTATCCACAACCGTTTGGGGCACGGCGGCAGTCGCGCCCAAGCGGAGGGCGAAGTATGCCTGACGGAATCCATCAGCGATACCGCGCCAGCCGACCTGCCGGTCGCTGACGCCGACGGCAATACCCGTCAGACCGCTCTCCTCCGCCAGCCGCCGCCCGATATCCACCGCTTTGCGGCGCGTCGCCTCGCCGTCCACCACAGGGAAGAGCACGGCGATGGCGCTCACCTCGGCGAGTTCCATCACATAGGCACGGGGCTGCCACACCGCCACCGCGCTCTCCAGCGCCGAACGGATGACGCCGAGCGATTCGGCGTCGGGCGGCGGCGCGGCGAGCAAGACGGCAGCGCCTCGGTGGGGATCGAGTCCGATGGCGCGGCACTCCGCGAGGGCCGCCGACTCCGTTTCGAGCTTGCCGAGCAGGAGGTTCCGCAGCGAGCGATCCATCTCCGCCGGTGTCGGCCCAAGTTGCCGGATAGCGGGCGTTGCCGGGGCGACATGCATCAGCGCGAAGGAACAGGCATAGGCCGTCCGCTCGGCGATCAGGCGGTCGGTCTCGCTGAATCCGGTCCGGCCCTCGGCCAGCGAGAGGTAGCCGCGCACGCCGTCCGCTGTCCGCACCGGCGCGACGAGACGGCCATCGCCGTCGGGTGCGCGGACGATGACGCTCCGGCCATGTGAGCGTGCCGCCTGACGCGCCAGTTCATCTACATAGCCGGGCATCGCGCCGCCGGCGAGCGCAATCGGCAGCCCGGCGGTATCGGTCAGCAAGACGCCGCGCCCCGACACCTCGGCGGCGGTCGCGAGCAGACCGGAGAGGGCGTCGCCGCTCGCGCTCATCCCGGTCAGGCGGCGGTCCAAATCAGTGGTCAGACGATAGAGATCGCTGCCCCGGTTCTGGATCAGCGCGTTGATGTGGCTCTCCAGCAGCGCATCGACCGCGACATCGGCGGTGATGATCGCGATATGCTCGCTGATGGCGCGCGCCGCAAGCGGATGGTCGGGCTCCAGGATGATGGCGGCGACGCCGTTACGCCCCAGGTCGGCCATCAGATTGCCGACATAGGCCGCGACATCGGGCCAGATGCGCTGGGGCATCAGGATCACTTCGCCGCCATGGAGTGGACGCAAGAGCGGCGGCATGGGCCGCATCGACATCGCGTAGGTGATATCGACCGACGTTGCGTCGAGGACGGACGCGCGCTCCACATCCGGCGGGAGCCGCAGGTGCAGCCTGCTGTCGCGCCGACAGAGATCGCTGATCGCGAGGAACGCGGGTATTGCGAGCGAAGCCATAGACACCTACCTGACATGCGTTTGTGTGTTCGCACAGAATCACCGACGTATTCTGCGCGACGACACAGGGAATGCCATCAGGGGCAGTATAGCGTGCCATCAATCGCCCGTACGTTGTACGAATGCACGAATAGTGACGCGACCTTTCGTTGCACTGTCTATAGGAGCCTGGCTTCCTGACCGCTATGATGCCAGTGTGGGGATGCGGGTTAGCGTGGTCGCAGCGCTGCCGCTACCGACACCATCGGAGCTCGGCTGGGGTTGCCTCTCCCTTCCGGTAATTCTTGGCCGAACCGGATCGCCTGTCTTTGTGTATGTCGTCGTGCCTATCCACGACGGGGTGCCGGGGGCAGGCTCTTTTTGCGCCCGCCCCGCCGATTTGCTACGATGCGCTCGGATTGGGGAACCTCACCCCCCGCCCCCCTCTCCATCGCGATGGAGAGGGGCCGGGGGTGAGGTTCCCCGCCCGCGCGTATCGCCCTACATCGGAGGTCACTAACCTTGCGTTTTCTCATCCAGGCCATCAAGATCGGCGCGATCATCGTGCTCGCCGGTCTGACGCTCGTCGGCGCCCGCGCCGCCTACGATTACGCGCGGGACAGCGCGGCCAAACCGACCGGGCAGTCGGTCAATATCCTGATCGGGAAGAATGAGTCGGTCGCGGAGATCGGCACCGATCTGCATTCCAAGGGCATCATTTCCAATGTCAACATTTTCCGGGCCTATGTCTTCGTCAATCAGAAAGCGAAGTATTTCCAGGAAGGGACGTACACGCTGCAAAAAGGGATGTCCCTCTCGCAGGTCGTGGCGCGCATCTCCGGCACCGAGGTCGTCACAACGATAATTCCGCCGAACGAGGTCAACGTCCGCATCCCGGAGGGCGTCCGCATCGAGCAAATACCGGGGATCCTGCGCGACGCGGGGCTCGGCACGGCGTCGGCGGACTTCCTCGCCGCCGCGAAAGCCGGCCCGTGGGATTACGACTTCCTCAAAGATCGCCCGCAAGGGGCCAGCCTCGAAGGGTTCCTTTTCCCCGACACCTACAAGTTCGCCGATGATATCGACGCGAAGACGGTCATCAAGACGATGCTCGACACCTATCAAGTCCGCTGGAAGGCGGCGATGGATTCGCAGCCCGCGCCCGTGCGAGGGAAGACGCCCGCTGGCGTCAGTAATATGTACCAGGTGGTGATCCTCGCGTCGATTATCGAGCGCGAGGCGGGCTCCGACGCGGACCGGGCGGATATCTCGTCCGTCTACTATAACCGCCTGAGACTGCAACCCGCCGCACTGCCGTTGCAGGCCGATCCGACCGTCCAGTATGCCGTCGGCAATGAGGCCGTCTGGTGGAAGAAAGACCTCACGCAGGACGACTTGAACGTCAACAGCCCCTACAATACCTACCCGAATGCCGGGAACCCGAAGGGGGTGCTGCCGCCGACACCGATCTGTAGCCCGAGTCTGAAATCGCTCCAGGCCGCGCTCACGCCGTCGGACACGAAGTTCCTCTTCTTCGTCGCGAAGAACGACGGAACGGACACTCACGCCTTCGCCGCGACGAACGACGAGCAGGAAGCGAACAAGCGCAAGTACCTGAAGCCGTGATGGCTGGCCCGCAGCGCGCCGTGCTGATCGGCCATCCGCTCGGGCACAGCCTGTCGCCCGCCTTCCAGAATGCCGCCTTCCGCGCCGCCGGGATCGACGCGCAGTACGGGCTGGCGGATGTCCTGCCCGAGCATCTCGCGGCCACCGTCGCATCGCTCCGTAGCGGCGACATGCTCGGCGCGAATGTCACCGTGCCGTACAAGCAGGCGGTCATCCCCTTCCTCGACGACCTCAGCAACGACGCGCGCGATCTCGGCGCGGTCAATACGATCGTCAACCGTGCCGGTCGGCTGTACGGCTTGAACACCGACGTGCCCGGCTTCTCCGCCGACCTCCGCGAGCACACTGTCCATATCGAAGGAGAGACCGTTGTGATGCTCGGTGCGGGCGGCGCGGCGCGCGGCGTGGCGGCAGCACTCGTCGGCATGGGCGTCGCGCGCCTCGTGATCGCGAACCGTACGCTCGCACATGCGGCGGCTATCGCGGCACGCTATCCCGGCATCGCGGACGCGATCACTATTGATGGCGCATTGTCGGCGATACGTGACGCGACGCTCCTCGTCAACGCAACGTCGGTCGGCTTGCATGATGATGAGACGCCCATTGATGAGGATGCATTGGCGCAACTCGCACCATCCGCAGTGGTCTACGATCTCATTTACCGCCCGACCGCGTTACTCCGCGCGGCAGAGGCGCGCGGCCTCCGCGCGATCGACGGCTTAGGGATGCTCGTGCATCAGGGCGCGCTCGCCTGGGAGCAATGGACAGGGCAGCCGGCCCCCCTCGATGTCATGTGGGAGGCGGCTCGCACCGCACGCGCTCCTTCCCCCGGCTAAAGTATCAGGTCTTTCTACTGTGACCGTCCTGGGCATCCCACGAGAGGACGGACTGGTTGCCGCCGTTGTGGATTTCCAGATGGACGGTGCGGCCCCAGAGCGTGCCGACATATTCGAGGACCTTCTCGGCGTAACTGAGGTCGAGATCGCGCTCCTCCCACGAGTGGCGCAAGTACAACTCCCGGTTGCCCCGGTAGTCGCCGTCGTCCGCGACGATCAGCGGCCTGCCGTGCGCGGTCAGTTCCGTCACGAGCGTGTCGCGGACCTTCTCCCAATCCTTCTCGGTCACCACGACATCGTCGCCTTGCTGCCCGTAGACGTAGAGATCGAGGTCGTCGCACAATTCGCGCGTCAGGTAGTTGCGGAGCAGCGAGGCGTCGTTCTCGATCTCGCGCACCTCGAACAGTTTCTCGCGGGCGGCGTCCATGTCCTTGCCGTCGTCCGAGAAGCGCCGCTCGATGTCTTCGAGAATCTTGTAGCCGAGGAAGTACGGGTTGATCCGACGTGGCGAGGGCTGCAAGACGCCCGCGTGCAAGTCGGCGAAGGAGATCAACTCGTCGTCGGTCAGGTCGAGATCGCGCATGATCCGCACATGCCAGTACGACGCCCAGCCCTCGTTGCAGATTTTCGTCTGCATCTGGGGCAGGAAATAGAGCATCTCGGCGCGGATGATCTGCACGATATCGCGCTGCCAATCCTCCAATGCGGGGGCGTGCTCGCTGATGAAGAGCAGAAGGTCGCGCGCCGAATCGCCCGTCGGCCGCCCGGCGACGGGGATGAGCAGATCGGGCCCGCGCTCGCGCCAGACATCGTCGTAGGGGCCGTCCTTCTTCCGGTCCTCTTTCCGCACGGGCTCCGGGCGACCATCGTCGTTGTAGAGCGGGCGGCGCTTGTAGGTCGTCGCGTCAGCTTCGACGTGCTCCTGGATGGCGAGCACGGCGTCGAGCACGCGCTCCACCGCCTCCTTACCGTGCTCGAATTCGTAGCGACGCAGGCGTTCGGCGTTCACCGAGACCGATTCCATCATCCGGCGCGAGGTGCGGGCGTAGTAGGCATTGTTCGCGAAATAATCGGAATGCGCCAGCACATGCGCGATGATCATCTTGTTCTGCACGAAGCCATTGGTGTCGAGCAGGAAGGCGAAGCACGGGTTGGTGTTGATGACCAACTCGTAGATTTTCGAGAGGCCGTAATCGTACATCGTCTTCATCTGGTGATACGCCTTGCCGTGCGTCCAGTGGGAGAATCTGCCCGGCAATCCGTAGGCGCCGAACTCGTAGAGGATGGACGACGGGACGATCTCGTAGTGCATCGGGAAGGGACGCAGGCCCATCGACCAGGCGACATCCCAGATGCGCTCGCACGCCTCCGAGAGTTCGTCGATCGACGCGATCCGTGTGGCGCTCGTCGCGAGACTCATAACGTGCGCCTCCTACGACGCCAGCGCGGCAGCGGCGGGCAGATCGGGCGTCGTCGGCATCTGCGGGCCGAAGAAGCGCCGCAGGGCGGGGTAGACGTCCGCCTTCGCGCCGATGACGAGCGGCATCAGTTTCGGGTGCGTGATCTGCTCGAAGGTACTCATCAGCGTGCTGTGGTAGGCATACCGCCCTTGGCGAATCTCGCCGTAGCCGAAGAGCGCGGAGACTTCGAGCAGTTGAGAGACGAGGCCCTTGCAGAGCGCGTTGTCGGACGGCCAGTTGTCACCGTCCGAGAAGTGGAAGGGGTAGAGGTTCCAATCCCCCGGCCGGTAGCGCGTTTCGGTCAGTTCGAGCGCCAGTTGATAGGCGGAGGAGACTTTCGTGCCGCCGGATTCGCCGCGCGTGAAGAACTCCGCCTCCGTGACCTCCTTCGCCTCGGTGTGATGGGCGATGAAGACGATCTCGACGTTGTCGTACTTGGTGCGCAGGAAGGCGAGCATCCAGTAGTAGAACGAGCGGGCGATGTACTTCTCGAACGTGCCCATGCTGCCGGAGACATCCATCATCGCCAGGACGACCGCCGCCGCCTGCCGGTCGTAGGTCTCTTCCCACGTCTTGAAGCGCAAGTCCTCCGGCTTGAAGTCCCCGACGCGCGCCTTGCCGAGCATCGCGTTCCGCTTCAGGTTCTGCTTCAGCGTCTGGCGCTTGTCGAGGTTCGGCAGCGTCCCCGCGCGGCGGATATCGTTGAAGCGGATCGACGGCGAAGAGACGGTTTGCAGTTTCTTCTCTTCGAGGTTCGGCAGCCCGAGGTCCTCAAAGATGAGCGCGGTCAACTCATCGAGCGTGAACTCCGCTTCGTAATAATCGACACCGGGCTCCTCGCCCGCGCCCTGCCCTTTGCCGGGGCCTTGCGGGTTGCTGCTCTTCTGGATCACGTCGCCGACCTGCGTGCCCCCCTGCCCCTGACCGACGCCCTGCTCACCCTCGTCGCCGTAGCGGAAGCGATACTCCTCCAGCGAGCGGATCGGCACCTTGATGATTTTCCGCCCATCCGTGGTGAGGATGCTCTGCTCCGAGACGATGTCCGCGAGATTCTTGCGTACGGCGTCCTTGATCTTCTCGTTGTGGCGCGCCTGATCGATGGGCCCCTTGCGATGCAACGACCAATCGTGCTGCGATAGGCTCGGAGCGGGAGGGAGTACTGAGTGCTGAGTACTGAGTACTGAGTGGTAATCGCTAGGATTCATCGCGGATAATCCTCCAAAATTACATCGTCTCGGGTGATTCATCTCAGTACTCAGTACTCAGTACTCAGTACTTCGTTACCTGTTGAGGAGCGCACCCACGTATTTCAAGAGTTCGTTCGCCGAATCGGTCGTATAGCCCTGCTCGCTGACGAGCCGGTCGACCACTTGATTGACGCGCTTCAGTTGCTCGGCATCCGGGGTCTTGGTACTCGTCGTGATCTTCACGACATCGCGCAGATCGGTGAAGAGTTTCTTCTCGATGGCCTCGCGCAGCCGGTCGTGCGAGGCGTAATCGAAGGTCACGCCGCGCCGGGCGAGCGAGGAGATGCGGATGAGGATTTCCTCGCGGAAGGCGCGCTTGGCGTTCTCGGTCACGCCGATTTGCTCCTCGATGGAGCGCATTAGCCGCTCGTCCGGCTCGCCGTCCTCGTCGGTGATCGGGTCAACCACTTTCGTCTTGTTGCAGAACGCCTCGACGTTATCGAGGTAGTTGTTGAAGATCGTCTTCGCGCTCTCCTCGAAGGAGTAGACGAAGGCGCGCTGCACCTCGCGCTTGGCGACCTCGTCGTATTCCTTGCGGGCGTCGCTGATCAGGTTGAGGTACTGCTCGCGCTGCTCCTTCGTGACGCTGGTGTGCTGATCCAGCCCGTCGCGCAGCGCGCGGAGGGCATCAATCGGCGTGATATACGCGGTCCCCTCGCGCGCCAGCGCCGCCGAGATGCGGTTGATGACGTAGCGCGGCGAGATGCCGTCCATCCCCTCGCGGTCCGCCTCCTCCTGCAACTCGCGGGCGTCCTTCTCCTGGTAGCCGTCCACGGACTGGCCGTCGTACAGTTTCAGTTTCTTCAGCAGGCTCATGCCCGCCTTCTTGGACGGTTCGAGCCGCGTCAGCACCGCGAAGGTCGCGGCGGTTTGCAGGGTGTAGGGCGCGATGTGGACATTCGCGATCGTGCTTTGTTTCAGCAACTTCTCATAAATCTTCACCTCGTCCGAGACGCGCAGATTGTACGGCACCTTGACGAGGATGATGCGGTCCTGCAACGCCTCGGAGCGCTTATTGCCGACGAACGCCTGGTACTCGTGCTCGTTGGTGTGCGAGACGACGACCTCATCTGCGTAAATCATCGAGAAGCGGCCCGTCTTGATGTTCTGCTCCTGCGAGAGCGTCAGGAGGACGTAGAGGAATTTCTCGTCCGTCTTGAGCATCTCGACGAACTCCATCACACCCCGGTTGGCGATGTTCAGCTCGCCATCGAACCGATAGGCGCGCGGATCGCTTTCCACGCCGACCTCGGCGATCGTGCTGAAGTCAATACCGCCGACCAGTTCGGAGATATCCTGCGACTTCGGGTCCGATGGCGTGAAGGTGCCGATGCCGACGCGCTCTTTCTCTGAGAAGCCGATCCGCTCGACCGGCATATCCTCCGCGCGGCCGCCGTAGGTATGCTCCAGATCATACCGGCAGCGCGGGCAGAGGTCGCCCTCGATGTAGATGCCATATTCCTTCTCGACATCCGACCGGATCGTATCGGGCACGAGGTGCAGCGGCTCCTCGTGCATCGGGCAGCCCTTGATCGCGTAGACCGCGCCCTGATCCACGCGGCTGTATTGCTCCAGGCCGCGCTTGAGTAGGCTAACGATGGTGCTCTTGCCGCCGCCGACCGGACCCATCAAGAGCAGGATGCGCTTGCGCACCTCGAGGCGCGACGCCGCCGAGCGGAAATATTCGACGATCTGCTGCAGGGTGTGATCGACGCCGTAAATCTCGTCATCGAAGAAGTTGTAATGGGTCGTGCCATCGCCATTGGGCGCGATACCGGCATCGAGGATCATGTGGTAAATACGCGCGTGCGAGAGCCGCGCGGTGGACGGCGTCTTCGTTACCATCTCGAAGTATTCGGAGAAGGTGCCGGTCCATGCCAGTTTGCGTTCTTCCAAACGATATGCTTCTAAACGTTCGCGCAGGTCCATGCGGGCGTGCCTTTCCTCGGGTGTACGCGAATGAACGGCGATACCCACCCTAGCAGCAGGGGGTTTTGTCTGAAACGGGAATAGGTCAGCGCTTCAACAGCGACGTTATGTCGACCAAATACGCATACGACGTGCCACCATACTTTCGCGTTACTGGCTCAGTTTGGTGCGGATATGCGATGCACTCATGCGCAGAGTGGAGGCGCGACCGGCGCTAGGTACGGTGTGGTGGAAGCACAATGATGTCCCAACCGTGGCGGGCACCACGTCTCTGAAATACTACTCATCGACCCGATTCGGTATATACTACAGCCTTACCAGATGCCTAGCATCACGCTTGTAAACTGTACATACACTTCGAATGAGCCGAGTGTACCACCGGAAAGCCGCTTTGTCAACGTCAGCCAATCATTATTGTCGGTGGTAGGCGGAATCTACGGATTTGCACAAGTTGGCACGTTATGGCTTGTGACGATGCATACAGGGGAAGGATGAGGCGCATGGGGGAATCGACGCGGCGCATCGCCTATCTCGGGCCGGTGGGCACATTCAGCGAGGAGGCGGCGGCGCTCTATGGGGCGAGCCAGGGGGGAGACTTCCAGGGGATCCCCTTCCCGAGCTTCCCGGCGGTCGCGCAGGCAGTCGAGACGGGCGTGGCGACCGAGGGCGTCCTGCCCTTCGAGAACTCGCTGGAAGGGGCAGTCAGTGCGACGCTCGATATCCTCATCCACGAGACGCCATTGCACATCCGGGGTGAAGTGATTGTCCCTGTGCGCCACTTCCTCTGGGGCCGGCCGGGGAGCGATGTCACCGCGATCACCCGGATCATTTCCCACCCACAGGCGCTCGGCCAGTGCCGCCGCTTCATCGACCGCGTCTTCCCCGGTGTCTCAACCGTCGCCGCACTCTCGACCGCAGGCGCAGTCGAACAGGTGATGCGCGAAGAAGTGATGGATCAGGCAGCGATCAGCCCGATGCGGGCGGGCCAACACTACGGCGCCAGTCTGCTCGCGGCGGATATCCAGGACGAGAAACGGAATTTCACCCGCTTCATCGCCCTCGGGCCGACCGACCACGCCCCGACCGGCAATGACAAAACAAGCCTCGTCTTCACGACGCAGCGCAACGTGCCGGGCTCGCTGCAAGCCTGTCTGGCGGAGTTGGCGCAGAGCCACATTCAACTGATCCACATCGAGAGTCGCCCCCAGCGCGTGACAATGGGCGAGTACTATTTCCTCATCGAGTTCGAGGGGCACCGCGAGGACCCCGTCATCGCCGCAGCGCTGGAACGCCTACGCGCCCGCGCGGACATCGTCACCGTTTTCGGTTCCTACCCGGCGACGC
>JBPCMC010000167.1:0-3372 GCA_051002645.1 Thermomicrobiales bacterium | reverse complement strand
AGCGATACCGCCGATCCAGCGGCAGGCGCCCCAATGCGCGGCGTACGCTGCTCTTTATGGTGCTGCTCGCCTTCGGTGTTTCGCTCCTCATCTGGCGCACCGCGCCGCCGTCGCGCATCGCCGACATCACGCCGGCCACCCCGCTAGCCTCCGCCCCTCGGACGACTCGCACGCCGCGCCCCGCGCCGGTCGAAACCCCGACGCCGCCCGAGGCGACGGGGCTCGCGCGGCTGCTCGGCCCGGCCATCGATCAGCTGATTGCACGGTATCAGTTGCAAGGGATCGACCGGATCGGCTTGGTGATCGAGGACGGTCGGGAGACGGACACGATCGAGCGCAATGCGGACGACCGCTTCATGGCGGCGAGCCTCTATAAACTCTTCGTCCTCTGGCGGACGCAGGTCGAAATCCGTCAGGGTAAACTGTTCGACACGACCGAATTGACGCTCACCGCGCAGAACGACGACTCGGACGAGGACGGCTATTCGCTCGGCGCGTACGGCGATACCGTCAGTGTCGCCGATCTCCGCCGCCTGATGATCGTCGCGAGTAGCAACACCGCCGCGCAGATGCTCGGGCAGTATTTCGGTTGGGGGACGATCGATCAGTTAGTGCGGTCGCACGGCTTTACCGCGACGATTGTCTCCGGTCAGGCGAGCACGACCGCGCGCGACGTGACCCGCTTCTTCGACGGGGTCATCAACCAAACGCTCGACCCGCTCCTCACGGCGGACGATTACGCGCTGATGCTCGGGTTGCTGAAGGACCAGGAGGTCAATACGAAACTCTCCACCGGCTTCCCGGATGGTACAATTTTCGCTCATAAGACGGGCGATCTGACCGGCGTGCATCACGACGCCGGGATCATCTTCCTCCCCGACGGCCGCATGGTCACCATCACCGTGATGATTGCGGGCGACTACGACGCAAGCGTCCAATTCTCCCACGATCTCGCCGCCCTCCTCTGGCAGAGTCTCGCCGCATAGCGCGGTCGCGTCGGCTGAAGTCCAATACGGGCCAGTTCCGCGCGAAGATGGCGCCTTCCCATCCGTAGGTGCGGTGCTCGAACCGCCCTCCCTGCTGTGCGCCGCGCCCGCCCGTTGCCTGTGCGTCGAAACGGGGAGGGCGGGGTAGTTCGAGCACCGCCCCTACGCGGGAAATCTCACCAAGGGATCACATCTCATCAGAGGCAGAGGCAGGTTCACGGCGGCGTTCCAGGACGTGCCCCATAGCCGATCCTAGCGGTCAGCACTCTTCCGCAGCGCGTCGCGCGATGGTGCGACCGCATGTTGCGCTTGCAGGCGAAAGGCGCGCGGCGATGTGCCAAACCGCCGGCCGAAGAGCCGATAGAAATACGACAGATTGGCGAAGCCGCACGCGGCGGCGATCTCGATGATCTCCTGTGTCGTCGTCCTCAGCAGGAGTGCCGCCTGTTTCAGGCGCAGATCGTTGATGAACGCGGTCGGTGTTTGGTTGCAATACGCCTTGAGGGTCCGCGACAGATGCGCCGGGCTGACCCCGCTGAGCTCGATGAACCGCGCGAAGCCGAGCCGTAAGTTGCGCTCGTCGCGCATCGCCCAGCAGGCGGTGTGCAGCCAGCCCGGTAACACGGCGGCGTCATCGTCCGGCGGCTCCACGGGCTGCAGCAAGATCGGCACGACCAGCGCCCAGAAGCGGCACAACTCCAGGCGTGACGGCGCCTCGTGGAACGCACGCAGCGCCCGCTGGAAAGCCTGCGTACACTCGTCACGTTGCGTGGCTGAGACCCGTACGGCGGGTGGTGGCGCGATTGATTGTGCGGAGAACACATCGTCGGTGAGCCCGGCGAGTACACAGAAGTCTGTCCAGGCATCGGCGGGGAAGGCGATGTTCACGAAGTGCAAGTCGTTGCCCGGTCGTACGGCGATGGCGTGGCAGTCGCGGGGGCGGACGAAGATCAAGTCACCGACCACGAGGGGGAGCGCGCGGTTGTTGATCTGGTGGGTCCCCGTCCCTGCAAGCACATACATCATCTCGAAGAAGTCGTGCGTGTGCAGTTCGGTCCGCGGCCGGAACCGGCTGCTGACAAGCGCGGCATGATACTCCCCTCTCGGGAGGTAGATGCGCCACAACATCTGCCGGATGCTCCGCTCCCCGACGCGCATTTCACGCTTCATATCAGAATAGTACAAGAATCTGTCATCAGCCCGCAAGATTCCGCCGCCCGAACCCGGTACGCTGGACATGTCGGACGAGACGCACGGCGTCGAGGAGGTTCACCATGACGGTATCGACAGCAACAGGGCGGGGACGATTGACGGCGGAGCAGGTGGCGCAGTACCACCGTGACGGCTATACCCTCTATACGCAGCCCGTACTCAGCCCCGATCAGTTCGCGCGGCTTAAGGCGATCTTCGAGGAGGATCTGGCGCGCTACGGTGACGGGGATCTCGATACCATCCATTTCCGCGACGCGCGGCTGCTGGAATTCCTCCTGGCCGACGAAATCCTCGATCTCGTGGAGCCGGTCGTCGGGCCGGACATCGGGCTGTGGTCGAGCGCCTTCATCAGCAAAGCGCCGTACATGGGCAAGATAACGCCGTGGCACGAGGACTCGGCTTACTGGAAAGGGCGCGTCTCGACGATGGCCGGCATTTGCACCGTCTGGCTGGCACTGGATGAGGCGACACCCGAGAACGGCAGCATGGCCGTGATCCCCGGCAGCCACGCAGACGGCTTCAGTGCGTATGAGGCGGTCAGCCGGGACGAGAATATCTTCGGCTCGCAGATCAAGCCGGAGCAGATCGACGAGAGCAAGGCGATCTTCTTCTCGCTACAGCCGAATGAGTGCAGTCTGCATGAGGGGCGGATCATCCACGGCGCGCACGCCAACACGAGCGCCAAACGGCGGGCGGGCTACACGATGCGCTACTTCCCCACGACGAGCAAGGTCAATGAGGATCACCCCGTCAACCAGGGCTTCAAACTGTGGCTTGCGCGCGGCGAGGACCGCGCGGGTAACCATTATGAGAATGCCTGACCCGGTCGTGACGAGCGGAGCATTCAGTTCGATTCGATAGCATCCTCTGGAGCCGGTTCATTGCCGCTTCCGCGCAGCGCATCCTGAATGGCGGTGACCGTCACGGCGCGCAATCGGTCCATATCGCGCTGCCGGATCGTCCGTAGGGCGTCGACGATGGCGTCGCCACGGTCGGGCAGATCGGGCGGGAGGGCGGCGAGCAGGGCGGCGCGGTACGCCTCGGCGGCGGCGGCGCGGGCGATTCGCCCCGGTCTGCCGCGCACGCCGCCGAGCGCCGCGATCACCTGCGGGTCCGCGAGCGGCGGCTGGAGCGCTTCCTGCACCCGCGCCCGCGCCTCGATGCGGGGTCGCGC
>JBPCMC010000166.1:0-4376 GCA_051002645.1 Thermomicrobiales bacterium | reverse complement strand
CCCTCCTCGGGGGGCGGGGGGAACCGCGGTTTTTGGAACCCTCTTCCCTCCCCACTCCACCTTCGCACAATTATGTGAAACAGTTACGACTACTTCATTGGTACGGATGCTCCCCTCTCGCTCCCCTCCCGCTCCGGGAGGGGCCGGGGGTGGGCTATCCCGCGCTCGTACTCCTCGGTGTCGAGGTACTGCGTCAGGGTGCCGTCTCCCAGCGCCCAGATGCGCTCGGCGAAGCGCCGAACGAAGTAGCGGTCGTGGACGACGGCGAGCACGGCGCCGTCGAAGTTTTCCAATGCCTCCTCGAACTGCTCGCGCGAGGGGATATCGAGGTGATTGAGCGGTTCGTCCAAGAGGAGGAAGTTGACGCCGCTCAGGACGAGCCGCGCGAGGACGAGGCGTGCCCGCTCGCCGTAACTGAGGCTGCCGACCGGACGGAAGACCTCGTCCTCCGTGAAGAGGAAGAAATGGAGGAAGTTGCGCGCCTCCCTCTCCGCGATAGGCGAGGCGGCGCGGACGGCGTCGAGCACGGTCTGACGCGCGTCCAGCCCCTCCTGCTCCTGCGCGAAGTAGCCGGGCCGCACATTCGCGCCCATCCGCACCGCGCCCGTGTCCGGCGGCAGCGCGCCGCTGATGATCCGCAGGAGCGTCGTCTTACCGCTACCGTTCGGCCCGAGCAGGGCGACGCGCTCGCCGTGGCGCAGTTCCGCGTCCACACCCGCGAAGAGGGTGCGGCCGTCGAATGTCTTGCTGACATCTTCGAGGGCGAGCACGCGCTGGCCGCCGCGCGGTGTCTCACCGAAGTCGAGTTTGAGATGCCACTGCCGCTCCGGTCGCTCGATTTTCTCCTCGCTCTCCAGCAGTTTCTCCAATTTGCGCTCGCGCACCTTCGCCGTCCGCGCCACTTTCTTGGAGCGACCACGAAGATAGTCGTTCTGCGTCGCCCGCTCGGTCTTCATCGCATTACCACCGACAGCGCGGATGTTTGCGCGCACCTCGCCGATGTATTCCTGCTGGCGGCGGTAATCGTCCAGCAGTTTGGCCGTGCGGCGGGCGCGCTCCTCGGCGTAGTCGCTGTACCTGCCGGGATATGTTGTGATCGTCTGTGTACGGTCGTCCAGTTCGAAGATCGTTGTGACGAGTGCGTCGAGGAAGGCGCGGTCGTGCGAGACGATCAGCACCGCGCCGGGGTAATCGCGCACGAAGGTCTGGAGCCAGTGCAGCGCCGTGATGTCGAGGTGATTGGTCGGTTCGTCGAGCAGGAGGAGGTCGGGCCGCGTGAGGAGCAGCCGGGCGAGGCCGAGCCGCGTCTTCTGCCCTCCGCTGAGGATGGCGATGGGCGTCTCCTCCGTCAGATGCGCCAGGCCGAGCCCGGCCAACACCTCCGCCAACCGGGCGGTGGCGCCGTAGGCGTCGATCCGCTCGGCCAGATCGAGCGCGTCCGCGTAGCGGTCCATCGCCCGGTCGTATGCGTCGCCCTCGGCGGTGGCGATTGCCTGGCCCAATCGCTCGATCGCCGCCACGACGTCCCGCACCGGGCCAAGCGCCTCCGCCACGACCGCGCCGACCGTCGCGTCGGGCGCGTACTGCAACGCCTGCGCGAGGTAGCCGATTCGCGTGGCGGGGTCGCGCCAGACGCTGCCCCGGTCGGGCGCTTCCAGCCCCGCGATGATGCGCAGGAGCGTGGATTTCCCCGCGCCGTTCGGCCCGATCAGGCCGGCGCGCTCGCCACGATTGAGGGTGAAGGTGATCGAATTGAGAATTGGCACATCGCCGTACGTTTTGGCGACATCGGTGACCGTTAACATGTGGCACGCTCCAGCATGTCGGGGGAGGGGAAGCCTCACCCCCCGGCCCCCTCTCCATCGTAATGGAGAGGGGGAGAAATCTGCTGTGTTAGCGTGTCTCTGTCACGGTCACCGGTCCTACGTCTGCGAGTAGCGGAGTGCGGTCATATGCCTGCACCGGTCAGGCATCGCCGTCTCGAGTGCGAGTATAGCATACCGGGAGCGGTGCGACTTTACCCCGGCACGCCCGCTGCGCTGGCAAGCGGCGCGGCGGTGACATCCCCCGCGCCGTCCGCCATCTCCTCGCCACGGTCGGGGCGGATGTAGCGGAGCGGGTTGTAGGAGAAGGAGAACTCCTGCGTCTCCAATGGGTCGGAGAACTCGCGGATCGACCAGTTACCGTCCGGGTAGAGCGCGGCGACCTCGCGGGCAATCGCCTCTGCCTCGGCGAGATCGAGGAAGACATTGCGCTGGAACTCGTTGCCGACCACTTCCTGCACCATTTCCAGCCGCACGCGGCTGATAATGATGTAGCAGCGCGTCCGCTCGATCTGCCGCGTCGTCTCGACCGGGATCTGCGTGTAGCAACTGATGTCGCCCTCAACCTTCGCCTGGCACGAGAGGCGGAGTGGCGCGGCCTTCAGTTTCTTCTCCTCGGCATTCGTGCGGTCGGAGAGATTCCAGTCCGGCTCGACCTTCACCTTGCAGGTGCCGCAGAGTCCGTGGCCGCCGCAGTTGAGGAATTTGGCGGGGAATCCGTAGACATCAATGCCGTTATCCAGCGCCACCCGGCGCAGGTTCGCACCGTACGGCACGTCGATGGTGCGGTTCTGGATCGGGAAATACACCTTCGGCATCGGATTGATCTCCTTTGACCAGCAATTGCGGAGCGCGCAACCGCAACGGCGCGGCGGCGCAACATCTCTAGCCTATCACAAACAGTGCCGCTGGAAAATGCGGGCGCCCTAACCCCTCCTGCCCAAAGGGCACCCGCCTTCCCCACGGGGAAGGGGAGAATGCCGCCACACGAGAAAGCGGTTGACGGCGGTGGGTGCGGGAGCGTACAATCGCGGCACCGGCATCCGCATTGGTGCGGACGAGTCTAACCTGCTCGCGGGATAATCCCGTCGTGTGGGAGGAGGGTAGCGCGATGACAACGATTGCATCCATGCTGCACGGTCAGCGTCGCGGTCTCGCCTTCCGCTTGTGGGATATGCGCTAGCCCCTGGCTCCCGGTGACTCCTCCCGAACGCTGATCGCGCAGGCACGGCCGGCGGGTATTGCCCGACCGGTTTTTTGCTGCCCATGCGTCTCCCGCGCTGTGCGGGAGGCCGGCGTCATTCACGAGGAGCATCGCGAGATTGAGCAAGACACGTCGTTCCGAACCCGAATTCGTCGCTGATTCCGAGGACCTGGACGCCTCAGCCCTCTTGGAGGGGTTGGTGGTCGATGGCAGCCGGGGCATCTATCGGGTGGAGACGCTCGCCGGTACGCTCCGCTGCGAGATACGCGGGCGGCTGCGCAAGCAGTTGTATTACGCGCAGAGCACGAGCACGACCTTCCGCAAGAGCGTGCAGCGCGTCAAGGTGAGCCATCACGATCCCGTCGCGGTGGGCGACCGCGTCCGCGTCCTCACCACCGGTGGCGGCGCCGGGGTGATCGAAGAAGTGATCGAGCGGGCGGGCGGCTCGTTCGCGCGGCGCGACCCGGAAGCGGGACAGGGAACCCTCCGCTCGGTCGTCGGCCTCGAACAACTGGTGGTGGTACTGGCCGCGCGCGAGCCCGAGCCACATCTCGGCCTGCTCGATCGCTTCCTGGTCACGGCGGAAGCGGAGCAGCTCCGCGCCGTGATCTGCATCAACAAGACGGACCTCGGCATGCCACCCTGGCTGGAGGAGCCGCTGGCGGTCTACGCCGCGCTCGGCTACCCCGTCGTCCGTACCAGCACCACCTCCGGCGACAGGTGTGATGCACTGCGCGGCCACCTCGCCGGGCGCACGTCGGCATTCCTGGGGCCGTCGGGCGTCGGGAAGTCCAGCCTGCTCAACGCACTGCAACCGGGCCTGCACGAGCGGGTCAGCGCGGTGAGCGGCGCGACGAGCAAGGGGCGCCACACGACGACCGGCACGCGCCTCTTCCCGCTCGACGGCGTGACTGGCGGCTACATCGCGGACACGGCGGGCATCCGCGCGCTCTCGCTCCATGCGGACGTGCTGGCGAATCTCGACCATTGCTTCCCGGAGTTCCGGCCCTACCTCGGTCAGTGTACCCTCCGCGATTGCAGCCATCTGCACGAGCCGGGGTGCGCGGTGCGCGCGGCGCTGGAAGCCGGGCACATTACGCGCGCCCGGTACGCCAGCTACGGCCGGTTCTCGCGCGGCGAGGGCGATCTCACGGCCTCGGCGTCGCGCGACGTCTCATACCTCTGGTGGAGCGGCATCGCCGACCGCAACGCCGGGCCGCCTTGAGGCTGCTGCAAAACGGGAGGGAGTGAACCACCAAGATGCTCTGTTCGCCCTACCCCCCCAACCCCCTTCCCCACGGGGGAAGGGGGAGCAGTTTTCCCGGTGGTCGCAGGCTTCCAGCCTGCCT
>JBPCMC010000165.1:0-3206 GCA_051002645.1 Thermomicrobiales bacterium | reverse complement strand
GGTGCCGCTTGCCGCGTTGGAAGCGCGCGTTGCCGAGCGTGACGCCCTGATAGAGCAGCACATCATCGCCCACCTCCGCCGTCTCGCCGATGACGATGCCCATGCCGTGGTCAATCGTCAGGCGGCGGCCAAGTTGCGCGCCGGGGTGGATTTCGATGCCGGTGATGAAGCGGGTGAAGTGCGAGACGAGACGCGGGAGCACCAGCACGCGGCGCAGATAGAGCCGGTGCGCGAGGCGATGCAGGACGACGGCGTGGAAGCCGGGGTAGGCGAGAATAATTTCCAGATTACTCTTCGCCGCCGGGTCTTTATCGTAGAACGCTTTGATGTCTTCGCGAATCAGGTCAAGCATCGGGCATGCTCCTATCGGCACGTCCCGGCCGGTGCGTGTACCGGCCGACGGGTACGCGTGGACAGGGGAGCGGCCGCGCGGCGCGACCCGCTCCCCTTACCGACAGAGGCAGCAGCCCCCCGCGTTGCGGAACGCCGCCAGCGGCGGATAGCGCAACTGGAAAAGCGGCGCGAGGGCCGACCGCTCGGAGGCAAGCATCAGGACGCCGCCGCAGGTGTGGCGGCCTTCTCGGTCGTCTTCTTGATCTCGGCGGTCGTCTTCGCGGTCGCGTCGCTGACCGCTTCCTTCGCGCTCGTCGCAGTTTCCGCCGACTTCTCGCCCTCCTCGGTGGACGCACCGGCGGCAGCCTCCGGCGCTTTCGTCTCCGATGCGCTATTCGACGGGGTCGTGCGGCTGTCCGTCTTGTACCAGCCCGATCCCTTGAAGATGACCGGCGCGGGTTGCATGATCCGTCGCACCGCTACGCCCGTCTCGGGCTCCTCGGTCAGCGCGTTATCGTTGAATCCCTGACGAAGCTCGAATCGGCTCCCATCGGGCCGCTCGTAGACATAGATTGGCATCCGCTTCCCGTCCTCCATGCAGCATGAATCCGAGCGAATTTCGCTCTGTGCATACCGTGACAACGCGATAGTGTAGGGGCGATATTCCCCATCCGCAAGCCCTAAATCGCCGGTAGTGTTGTTCAGTTTGTTGCGTTGTTAACTCATGTACGAGGCGGTAGAGGAGCCTCGCCCCCCGACCTCCTCTCCAATCGCCCATAGACCGAGGCAAAGAGAGATTTGCACGGCGATGGAGAGGGGGAGAAAGACGGGATGAATCGGATGTACTTCGTATCGTGGCACACCAATCGTTCCCCTCCCCTCTCCATCGCCATACGGAACTCTATTGCACCGTGGTCTGGCTGCGATGGAGAGCGGGCGCCTTTTGGGCAGTGGGGGGGTGAGGAAAAGCCCTAGCCGTCGGAAGTGGGCACATGCGCGACCGCCGTCCGACCGGCGAAGCGGCTGGGGCGGAAGAAATAGGCATGGCTCTTCGGGTCGAGGTCCTCGGAACGCCGGGGGCGGACGGCGCCGTCGATCGCTTCGTCCGTGACGAGACGCGCAATCATCTCCCCGACGGCGGGCGCGAGGACGAAGCGGTAGTCGCCCATGCCGACCGCGCAATAGAAGCCGCCGACGCCGTCCACCGGGCCGATCATCGGGTACCAGTCCGGCGTGACATCCTGCGAGGCCGCCCAGGCGGCGCGGACGGTCGCGGTCGCCAGCGTGGGATAGCGGCGGCGCAAGAGCGTCTGATATTCCGACGCGCCGGACTGGTCGATGCGCGGGTCATCCCAGCCGGGCGGCAGCGCGCCCTCCGCCACCGCGCCGAGCGGGCCGACGAGCGTGTTGCCGGGCCCGCTCGGTCGCATCACCGCGCCGTTAACGAGATCAAGCGTGATCGGGTGCGGCGCACCAAACGATGGCGGGTGACGGCAGACGACGCCCATATAGCGGTACGAAAGCACTGGCAATGCCACGCCGACCATCTCGCTGATCGTGTTGCCCCAGCCGCCGGCGTAGACGACGCAGTCCGTATTGACGTAACCGCCGTCGGTCAGCACGCCCGTGATGCGCCGGTCCGGCCCTTCCCCAACGGTGTCGATGTTCAGGATGCGGATACCTTGCCGCACCTGCACGCCGAGGTCCCGCGCGCGGGTCGCGAACGCCGCCGATGTCTGCACCGGATCGCCATAGCCCGCTTCCGCCTCGTACGCGGCGGCGGCGACGCGCTCCAGATTGATGCGCGGCTCGATCGCCCGGACTTCCTCACTCGTCGGCAGGAACTGGACCTTGCTGCCGAGATGGTTGGCGACGCCGACATTCGCCTCCAGCGCCTCCTGGTCGCCCTCCGGGACGACGACGATCAGGCCTGTCCGCGTGAAGGCCGCCGTGCCGCCGATCTCCTCCGCGAAATGCTCGTAGAGCCGCAGCGACCGCCGCGCCAGCGAGACGATCACCCGGCTCGGGTGGTACGTACGCAGGATGCCGAACGCCACCTGCGACGTGTTCGCGGCCGTCGCGCGCTGCTCGAGGAGCAGGACGTTACGGACGCCCCGCCGCGCGAGCGCATGTGCGATCGATGTTCCGACGATACCGCCGCCGATCACGACGACGTCCATATGAATACTGGCCATCCCTGCCAGGTCCCTTCCCCCACGCGGTCCCCATCCAACCCCCGACCAGCCGCACCCACGACCGGGCGGTGAGCGATGTGCTGCCCATCATATGCCCTGTACGATCACTTGGGGAAGGGCTTTTTCACGCAGAATTCGGACAATCCGCACGCAATCTCATCCAGCGATACATAACGCGCCGGTCGGTCTCACGCCACGAACACGCACTGCGGTAGCCGGGAGCAGCGATGAAATAGATGCTGCGGCAATCCGTTGTAATCAATGCACGCGAAGTGTGGGAAATCCAGCCCATTTCTTGCGTGGTACACTGCGTGAACAGATCGCTACGGCGGGCAGACTCCGCCGCATACACGAATGACGAGGAGAGAGATTGATGGAAATGAACCCGATGGATCAGGCAACCGAGACCCTCAGTTGGGAGGAGATGGACCGCGCGAATCGGGGCATTCCGGTCGCCGCGACGACCTTGCCCGCCTCGCCGATGCAAACGGTGCAGGTCTGGTATGGGCGTGAGCCGGGCGGGCGCGTCGCCGCCCTCGCCATCCAGTTGGCGGTTGTCGATACGGCGCAGGGGCCGATGCAGAGCGTCATCATCAGCCGCATCCGCGAGGATGAGGATGGCAAGACGCGCGTCTCCGCCACGCAGGTGACGGCGACGACGGTCGAGACCGCGCAGCG
>JBPCMC010000164.1:0-5636 GCA_051002645.1 Thermomicrobiales bacterium | reverse complement strand
GTCACGCTGCTGCATCAGGCGGGCTGGCGGACGATTGCCGCGCGGTTACGCTATTATAGCGGCCACCCGAAGGAAGTCCTCGCCCTCCTCGCCATCCCGCTGGCCGAGAATGCATAAGCCCTGAGGGTACCTGTCTGCTCCATTGCGGGATCGTTGTCCCCTTGCTAGAATCAATCGTTGGCAATCAACGATGGAGTGGCAAATTTGGGGGCCATGCACATGACTCGACACGCTCTCGTACGCACCGCCCGGTTGCTCGCGCTGACAGCCGCCCTGCTCGGTCCGCTCTTTGTCAGCCACCCTGCCGCCGCCGCCAACCTCAACGGTGAGGGGTTCACGATCACCGGCAGTTCGTCGCCGTCGTGCCTCGGGAGCGGTTCCTCCTCGTACACCGCCTCGGGCAGCGCTACCGGCCCCTATCCCGGCACCTTCACTGAGACCGGCACCCTCACCATCAACAATGCTGGCGGTGGGGGGGTGACCGGTTTCACGGGCTCGTACACGATCACCTCCGGGGTGCACACGATCACTGGTAATCTCAGCTTCCTGAGTGCGAGCGGCGGCGCGTGCCGCCAAGATAGCGATACATTCAGCGCGAACGCTTTCATCCTGACGTACTATGCGGCGCTCGACGGCACCTCCTTCGACAGCGGGTATAGCACCGTCGCGCGATTGGGCGTACAGGGCGGCATGGCGACCGTATTCAGTCAAAACTTCCAAACAAGCATCACATCCGAGATGATTTTCGCGGTCGCGGGAGACAATAAGAGTGCGACGGCCGGTACCGCCTTCGGCACGGCATTGAAGGTCAAGCTCCTTGACGCGGCGAACAACCCCATATCCGGTCACACGGTATTCTTCGCCGCGCCGCAGAGCGGGCCGCGCGGCACCTTCGAGGGCGGGCAGGCATCGGCCTCGATGGTCACCGATTCGCAGGGGGTCGCGACCGCCCCCACCTTCACCGCGACCACCACTGCGGGCGGGCCGTACACGGTGACGGCAAGGGACGTGACGGCTGCGTCGCCGTACGCGGTATTCCATCTGACAAACACAGCGGACGCGGCCACCGCCATCGCGACCGCCGCCGGGGATAGTCAGCGTACCGCGGCCGGCACCGCCTTCGGCATCCCGCTGCAGGCGCTACTCACCGACCAGTTCGGCAACGGCGTGCCCGGCGCATCGGTCACCTTCATCGCCATGCCGCAAGACGGCGACGCGAGCTTCCCCGGCGGGCAGCACACCGCCGTGACGAGTACCGACGGCCAAGGCATCGCCACGGCACCGACCCTGACGGCGGGGACAACGCCCGGCGGAGTCCAGGCGACGGCGACAACGGCGGGGGTGGCGAGCAGCGCGATGTTCGCGTTGAGCGTGACTCCCGGTGCCGCGACCCACTTTGCGGTATCGGCACCCGCGTGCGCGACGGCCGGGGAGGCATGCACCGTCACCCTGACCGCAATCGATACGTACGGCAACACCGCTACCGGCTACACGGGCACCATCCGCTTCACCAGCACCGATGACGCCGCAGCATTGCCCGCCGACTACCCCTTCAGCGGCAGCGGCAGCGGCCAGGACAACGGCGTCCACCTTTTCACTGTCGCGCTGCGCACTGCGGGCACGCAGATGGTGACGATGGCGGACACTGGTAACAGCGCGCTCACTGCGCGGGTCACCGCCACGATCATTCCTATAGTCTCCACCGTCGGCCCCGCCTCGGGTGGCACGGCGGGCGGCAATCACGTGACGCTCACCGGCCTCGGCTTCGGTAGCGACGCGGGGAATGTCATCGCCACGATTGGTGACATGTCTGCCCCAGTGGTGAGCGTGACGAATACGCAGTTGGTCGTAACCGTCCCAGCGCACGTAGCGGGCACGGTGAGTGTGGTGGTCACGGTGAATGGGCAGAGCGCGACAGTGACAAACGGGTACACATACGGGATGGTGAACGCGCTGCCACCGAGCAAGCCACCGGGCGGGGTTGGGGGAAGCCCCGGCCCGCTGCCGCAAGCGCGCCCAGCCGGTGTAGCGCAAAGTAGCCCGAACCCGCTGCCCGCGCCGCGTCCGTAGGGGGCGCTGCGGCGGGATCCCGCCGCAGTGTTGCATGGATTGACGCCGTCACCCCCTTGGAGTGTCTGCGGATACCCCAACCGATACCACTCTCACGGCGTTACGTGCTATGAGGGGATAGTCACCACGGCGGATATGCCGACTGCTACGCCTATGTAGTGGCCCAGAACGGTCAGGTGGTGGCGGCCGGTGCATCGGGGCTGGCCCGCTCGACACATGAAAACCAGACCCCGCATCTCCCCTGGGCAACCACGACGCGGATGAACCTCGCCAGTGTCTCGAAGACGGTCACCGCCGTGGCGACGATGGCGCTGATCGAGGGCGGGCCGCTCCTCCTCAACAACCCGTTCCTGCCGTACATCCAGAGCAGGATCACCAATCAGGTCGGCCCCGGCGTCAGCACGGTGACGATCGCCGATCTGCTCAGCATGACGAGCGCGATGGTCCCCGATGGGACGCTCTATACGACCGGCGGTGAGAGCATCTTTGCCTTCCTGAACACCTATTTGCAGCAAGGGCTCGTCGCCGGCGCGACACCGGGCGTAACCTACGCCTACTCGAACACGAACTTCACGATTCTGCAGGCCATCATCGAGCAGGTCGCCGCGAGCCTGCCGGGGGCGTACACGAGTTACACCGACTACGTGAACCGGGCGGTATTCACGCCGATGGGTGTCAACACCACCCAGTTCAGTCCGGCGACCGATCCGAGCGGGGTGGCGACGCTTTCGTATACCAATTCCAGCGATACCCGCCGCGGGCAATTCTGGTCGGTTATGCAATGCATCGGCCCCGGCGGGTGGATCGCTCCGGCGACCGAAGTGATCAATTACCTGATCGGCATCCGCAATCACGTCGTCCTCACGGCGCCGACGGTGAACACGATGTTCACACAGGGTCTGGGCTGGTATCCGTACATTGGTGCATACGGGACGTATTACCATCACAACGGTGGCCTGATTAATGGCGCTACCCCTGGGCAGGGTCTGAATACCGGCGTCATCCACTTTTCGCACGGCTACGATGCGGTACTGCTGGTGAACTCGCCGGATGACAACATCATCCAGCATATGGTGAACGCCTTCGAAGCGGCCGCGTCGTTGCCCGTACCCCAGCCAATCGGCGGGACAGTCGGTAGCCCGCGTCCGCTGCCTCCCGTCTCGCAACCGGCGGGGGCCAATCTTGGCATTCCCAGCCCCCTCCCGGCACGCCGACCGTGACATCGCCGTGTGTGCCCCTGATGAATTGCGGCGGATTGCCGTTGAGGTTGCGTCACGGCGGGGATGGGATTTCTCGCGGATGCGGGATGATCGCGACCCCGTGCCGTGGGAGTACGAAAAAGAGACCTTGCCAATTGTAACGTTTCCGTTACAATGACGACATGGACGAATACCCGTTCACGATCGCATTCTATGAGACAGCGACCGGAGATTCGCCTGCGCGGGCCTTCCTACAGGCATTGCCGAAGGAGGCACGGCGGAAATGTGGACGCTACATGCTCTTCCTTCAAGAGTCGGGACTCGCACTTCCTGCATCATACCTGAGGAAGTTGGAAGGAAGCATCTGGGAACTACGGCCAGAATATGATGGTATCGAGTATCGGCTGTTATTCGGTCATTCTGGCAAATTGTTTGTTTTCGTTCATGCGTTTATCAAGAAACGCCAGAAGACGGCGCGAGCGGATATCGAGCTGGCGCAACGCCGTTTTGACGACTGGAGGGTAAGGAATGACGGCGAAAAGTGACTTTGACAAGTGGCTCGAAGAGGAAATGGCCGATCCCGAGTTTCGGGCCATCTGGGAAGAGACGGCACCCGCCGAACAATTCGGCCTTGCCGTCGCGCTCGCACGAGAAGCGCGCGGTCTGACACAGGAAGAACTCGCCACCGCAACGGGCATCAGGCGCCCGATGATCGCGCGGATTGAAAAGGGCAATCAGGCCCCGACGATGCCGACGGTGCTCAAATTCGTGCGGGCGTTCGACGCGCTGTTGGAGATCGATCCGAGTGGTCGAATGCGCTTTGCCCCGGAGACGGTTGCTAAGCGTGGACAGCCTGTACCAACGCGATAGAGGCGATAGTACAATCACGGTGGAGGTGTCGATATGGCGACGACAGAGAAGCCAATTGCATTGACGGTTCGTGTCGATAACAGCGCACTCGCCTACGCAATCCGTACACTGGCTGCCGAGCAGCATCGCTCCGTCGATGAGATCGTTGACGAGGCGTTGCGGAACTGGTTGGCGCGCCAGGAGGATTTGGAAGACCTTGAGGCGCTTGCTGCGGTCGAAGGCGAGTCAACGATTCCATGGGAACAGGTAAAAGAGGAGATGCGCCAATCGCGGGCCAATGCCCGTGCAGAATAGCGATTATCAACTCGTTTTCACACGCTCGGCGCGCAAAGAGGCGCTGGGGTTGCCGACGAAAATCAGCGAGCAGATAGAGCGGGCGACCGACCGATTGTTGCAGGCATTCCAGTCCAGCACACGACCGCAAGATATGAAGCCAATTCAGGGTCGTCCGGGAACATATCGGGTTGATAGCGGCGAGTACCGAATCCTATTTGAAGTGGATGAGGCAGCGAAAACGATCACCATTATTCGCGTCCGGCACCGTAAAGACGTTTATCGCAACTTGTAGCGGCTGCGAGACAGACGAAGGAGCCTATGGAACGCGACGAACTCCGCCAGATTGCTGCCTCTGTTGCACCACGACGGGGGTGGGATTTCTCGCGGGTGCGGGATGATCGCGACCCCGTGCCGTGGGAGTACGAAGCGGTCGTGCGGCGGTATCTGCGGCCCACGGATCGCGTGCTCGATGTCGGCACTGGGGGCGGGGAGCGATTCATCGCCCTCGCGTCGTCGTTCGAGCAAGGGGTCGGTGTTGACCCCGACCCGGAGATGGTGCGGACGGCGCGCGCGAATACTCCGGCGACGCTCGCAGCGAAGGTCTCCCTCATGGAGGGGCGCGCGGACGCGCTGCCGGTGCCGGATACATCGTTCGATGTCGTCCTGAACCGGCACGCGCCGGTGGATGTCGCCGAGGTGATGCGCGTGCTGCGGCCCGGCGGCTGCTTCATCACCCAGCAAGTCGGCGCGCAGAACACCTTCAATATCTCCACGCTCTTCGGCGTCGGGCCGGGCATGGGTGGCGCGCACGCCGCGCCGGAGCAGGAAATCCCCGCGCTGGCCGAAGCATTCCAGGAGCGCGGCTGCGCCGTCGTCTCGTACGCCACCTACAACGTCCCCTACTACTTCCAGGACACCGCGTCGCTCCTCTTCTGGATGCAGGCGGTCGGCGTGCCACCCGATTTCGACATCGAGCGGCACTGGCAGCAGGTCGATTATCTGCTCAGCGAATATGCGACGCCGCGCGGCACGGAGACGAACGAGCACCGCGAACTGCTCATCATCCGCGCGCCGGGGTAGGCCCCCACCCCCTGCTGCCCAGAGATACGGTATTGGCTGTCAAGCAGCAGAGAGTAGCGGATCGACGATTCGATAATTCGACCGATACCGTTGCTGTTTCGTCACCAGCGCCCACGCCAGATGCAACAGCTTGCGCGCCGC
>JBPCMC010000163.1:0-12060 GCA_051002645.1 Thermomicrobiales bacterium | reverse complement strand
AAGCGGCACAGCAGGATATCAAGCGCGCGCCGCTCGCACAGCCGGAAGTCGCCGGGCAGGGGCGGAGCATCGCGTGGTGGGGCGTCCTCGCCATGATCGCCTCGGAAGTGATCTTCTTCGCGAACCTGATTATCGGCTACCTCTATCTGCGCGTCCGCGCCGGTCAGTGGCCACCGGAAGGGATCGAACCGTTCAAACTGCTCCTGCCGACGATCAATACGGCGATCCTGCTCTCCAGCGCCCTGCCGATGCACGGCGCGCACCTTGCCATCCGCCGGGGCGACCGCCAGGGAATGAAAACCGGCCTCATCCTCGCATCGGTGCTCGGCGCGATCTTCATCAGCGGCCAGGCATGGGAGTACACACACTCCCCCTTCTCGCTCAAGACCGGCACCTTCGGCTCGACCTTCTTTACTCTCACGGGCTTCCACGGCCTCCATGTGGTCGTCGGCATTATCCTCATGATGATCTGCTACATCCGTGCCCTGCGCGGCAGTTTCAGCCGCGAGCATCACTTCGCCGTCGAAGCGGCCGCTATGTATTGGCACTTCGTTGATGCCGTCTGGGTGATCCTCTTCGCCGCCCTCTACCTGCTCTGACCTGATCGGGCGAGAGAAACACCGCGCAAACCGAGACAGAGGATGGCTTCCCATGCCTGTCGCGTCCAGGTGCTCCCCACGGTTTGGAAAAGCCGGTTAGTGCAATCTGCATGTCGCAGGCTGGGCGAAGGAAAGCGAGCAGCGCATGACGTACGTTGCCGATCCGCAGGTCGACGCCTACATTGACGCGCTCCCTGCGTGGCAGCAAGCTATCTGCCGCGAGGTGCGCGACCTGGTGCATGCCGCCGACCCCGAGGTCAGCGAAACCATCAAGCGGACCGTCCAGCCCTACTTCGTGCTGCACGGCAACATCTGCGCGCTGCTCGCCGCCAGGGACCACGTCAACGTCTTCCTCTACGACGGCGCGATCGTCCCCGACCCCGAGCACATCATCACCGCAGGCCACACCAACACGACCGCTCGCACGATCGCCTTCCGCGAGGGCGAGACGATCAACGCCCCCGCCCTGAGCGCCATGTTCCGGCAGATCATCGCCAACAACCGCGCGGGTGGCTGGCGCAAAATCAAGCAGGATCAGTAGGGCGCCAGCGCATTGATGCGATCCCGCCGCCCCCGCTGATGGGTCCCCAGTGGGGGAGAACGAATGTGGCGTCGTGGCTCTTTCAAAATGTCCTCGACGCGCCAATCTCCAATAGAAAAGTCAAAGCCTATACCGCGAGTTCCCCTCTCCATCGCGGGTGCCCTCTGGGCAGGTGAGAGGGGACAGGGGTGAGGTTCCTACGTCAGATACTTCTTGAACCACGCCAGTGTGCGCGTCCATGCTTCCTGCGCGGAGGCGGGGACGTAGCCGAAGCCGTTCGCGAAGGGGCGGGTGTCATTGTTGAAGGCGTGACCGGTGTCGGGGAAGACCTTGAAGTCGAGCGGCTTGCCGGACGCCTTCGCCGCATCCTGAAAGGCCGGAATGCCCTTCGCGAGCGCATCGAGCGCGCCGTAGTTGCCCATCAATGGGCAGGTGAGGCTGGCGGCCTCTGTGGTCGGATCGACGCGGCCCGGCGCGTTGTTAGTGCTGAGCTGCCCATAGAAGGCGACGGCGGCATCCAGTCCCTGCACCTTCTCCGCCGAGATGATCACGATCCGGCCGCCGAAGCAGAAGCCGGTGATGCCGACCTTCGGCGCGCCGACACCCGTGCCCTTGAGGTAGGCGACCGCCGCCGTGACATCGCCGAGCATCTGTTCATCGCTCAGTTGGCCGATCGCGGTGGTCGAATCCTGCGGGTTGTTGAAGGCCATCGTCCCGCCCTGGCGTGAGAGCAGATCCACGCCGAGGCCGATGTACCCCTCCTTGGCGAGGCGGCGGGTCACGTCCTTGATGTGGTCCGTCAGCCCCATGTTTTCATGGATGACGATCACGCCGGGGAAGGGGCCGGTGCCGGTCTTTGGGCGCGCTTCGTAGGCGATGATGTCCGCCGTACCGCTTTTGAACTGCACCATCTTGGCGTTCACGGCATCAGCCGGGACTCCGGTTGCGACGGGTGTGCCAGCCGCCGCCACCGCCGAGCCGGATGTTGTCGTGGAGGACGCGGCAGCCGATCCAGCGGGGCGGGTGCCTGCGGCGGCGCTCGCACCGGCTGCGGTCGTGCCGGGTGGCGCCTGCGTCGCGGCGGCCGCACTACTCGCAGCGGTCGTCGGGGCAGTCGTCGCGGCTGCGGGACTGGCCGCACTCGCGGCGCTCGGGCTGGCGGCTGATGTAGCAGGCGAGGCAGCGGCTGCGGGTGTCGGAGCGGTCGTCGCGAAGGGTGTCGCCGTCGGGCCCTTCCCGCCGCACGCTTCGAGCAGCGTCGTCGCGGCGGCGAGCGTGCCGAGCGCGGCCGTCGCGCGCATCAGGAAGTCGCGCCGCCCGATCATGCCCGCGTACCACGCGGCAATCAGCGATTGGACCTCGGGTGTCTCGTCAGGCGGGGATGCAGGCGGGGGTGAAACGGTCGTCGCCACTCAGGTGCCTCCTTCGGTGAAGCCGCATTCCGGACGGGAGTGTACTGTCACCGTCTACCATTGTCTACGCCGGAAATCGCTGCGCGGATGACCGGGGAGGTTCGGAGTTCGAGGTTCGAGGAATTCCTCTCCGCGAACCCCGAACCTCGAACCTCGAACCTCTCTCTGGTATGCTCACGTACACAGGACGGCGCGCGGCGCGCATGGCAAGTCAAGAGGGGAGCGTGCGATGGCATGGACATTTGAACTGCTCGCGGGGCCGATGACGATCACCGAGGGGCCGGCGTGGGATGGCAGCGGCCTGCTCTTCACCGCGATCCAGCAGAACCGCATCCTCCGGTGGGATCCCGCCGCCCGGAGCATCATCACGGTCTACACGGAAACGGGCGGGGCGAACGGTCTGCTCCTCGCCCCGGACGGCCGCCTCTTCGCCTGCGAAGGGTCGGCGGGTAGGATGGCCTGCTACGACACCGACGGCACGAAGTCCATCCTCGCCAGCGAATTCGAGGGGCGGCGGCTCAATGCCCCGAACGACCTCGCGCTCGACCGCACCGGGCGCATCTATTTCACCGACCCACGCTACGGCGTGCAGGAGGGTCGCGTCCTCGATCACGACTCCGTCTACCGCATCACGCCACCGAGCGACGGTTCCACACCGTGGGCCATCGAGCGCATGACCTTCGACACCACGCGCCCGAACGGCATCCTCCTCTCCCCGGACGAGCGCACGCTCTACGTCGCGCAGAGCGACTACGTCGAGACCGCGAAGCGCGAGTTGCGCGGCTACCCGATCCAGCAAGACGGCTCGCTCGGGCAGTACACGGTGCTGCACGACTTCGGCGCGAACCGGGGCATCGACGGCATGTGCTTCGATACGGAGGGGAATATCGTCGCCACCTGTGGCTGGGAACTCGGCGGGCCGGGCTGCCGCATCGCCGTCTTCGCGCCCGACGGCACGGTGCTGGAAGAGCACCCTGTCCCCGCCGGCCGCCCCACCAACTGCACCTTCGGCGACGCGGACCTCCGCACCCTCTACGTCACGACCATTGACGGCCATCTCTACCACGTCAAAGATACCGGCCGCCAGGGCTTCCTCCAGCCTCCACAGCGTCGCCCCTGGCTCCCGTGAGCCAATATTAGTTTGGTTTTGGTGGTCGAACACCAGTACGTGAGGGAGCTTTTCGTGCGCTGCCGCCCCGCGTAGTCCGTCCCGTGCCAGTCTTAAAGGCAGGAAGCGTGAAAGGTATCCAGTTCATCCTACCCATTGTCGTCGAGACGAACTCACGCAGATACGGCCACGTATTCACTGGGAGATTTACGGCACTAAAAATGGCGAAGATTTCGTCTGTCATCGGGTCAAGAGAAACGAAATCTAGTCCATACGTTGCATCCAAATCAAGAGACGGTTCATCTTCGCTCTTGAAGCGCACCCGATATTGACAGAATGCTCGAAAACCAGTCAGCGTGGGTTCCCATCGGGCATCGCTATTAATACGGACGCTGTTGCGCTCAGGAGCCTCGGGGCCACAATGATTGCGTACGCGCGCTTCACTGAGCCAGATTGTCTGCAATTCGATCTGGCTAATGAAACCGGCATACTCCTCCGACGATATAGCGTTCTCGTCTACGGCGATTGCCCGTGACGCAGTTGTCTTAGCCATCAATTCGCCATCGCGTATCGTGGTCTACCCTGTCTCGCTGCTGTGATGTTGACGGGCTCTGGGCGATCCTTAAGATCATATTGCTTATCTACTGCGGCAACCTGTGCCGCGATCGATTCGAGACGACGTTCTATCTGAGCCTGCGCGTCGCGGCGCGCGAGGAGCATGGTGACATACTGATTCAGACTTACCCCTTCTTGGGCAGCCGATTCAGCAAGCGTCCGATGTAGCGAACGCGGCAATCGTAGATTGAACTTACCGCTGTAATCCTCAGAGTATGACGGGAGCGGGATTTCTGCTCCGGCTTCGTACTCAGTTTCAATCCAGAGCGTCCGAATCTCCTCAGCAATAGCGCCAACTTCTGCAAGATCGTCGGTCTGCGAGACGCAGCCCGGCAGATCGGGGAAACGAATGACGTAGCCCCCATCAACGCTGGCTATGACTTGGAAGGGATATTCCTTTGCCAAGTATTCTTCGAGTGATTTGCGGTGTGACACGACCATGTTAGTCATCCGATCCCAAGAATGCCCGAATGTCCTCATCGGCATTCTCGCAAATATCTACGATGGCTTCTCTGCGAACCATCTGCCCGCCTACGAGTGAAAGTGTTATGGCTCGGCGACCATCCTTCCGAAATGATGCATGGCTACCCTTTTGACGCTTCAATTCCCACCCTAACATTTCAAGCGCCTTTCGGACATCATCCCATCGCATTCCTGAACGAGGCCGCTGGAGCAACTGCTCAACGAGCTTCCTGCCTCGGCTCATTGAGACATCACTATGGTACTACAGGTGGTACTATTACGCAATACCCCAAGGTAAAGTCGTTTTCGGCACCAGCGTATACTCGGCATCGTAGAAACATGAAAGAATCCGGTCATATCTCACTCCATGACTCTCTAACGACACTGCGTTCGCACTTCGTAAGAATAACTGAAAAGGAAATGAGAATACAGGCAACTTTAGAGCCAGGTGAGTGGGGAGCGCGCCTCCCAGCCACGACGGACTTTGGGGGCGTAGAAGCGGCGTTTGGCGCGCCAGAGGAGGGAGACTTTCACCCAATCGCGCTCCATGGCATAGTCCATCGTGTGATGGAGCGCCATGCCGAGCACGACTGCGCCGAGCGTCGGGCTCTTTCGCCACACCGCGAGGAGTGCGACTGCGGCGATTACGTCCAGTCCGTGGAAAAGGATGAAGGTATGGTTCCGAGCCACACCCGCCTTGTGCAGCCCGACATCGAGGAAATGATCGACATCGATCAGCACGCCGCCAACGAAGACAGGTACACGGTATCGCTTCGGCAGCGCCGCGAGCAGCGGCATCGTCACGGCAAGATGTTGGGTCGGATAAGGCATTTGACTCCTTCATAGTAACAAGTAGCGAGTAACGAGTAACGAGATGATGCCGACTCGTTACTCGTTACTCGTTACTGATCCCTTCCTGATAGATGCGGCGCACAATGTCCTCGATTTCCGGCTCCTCAATCGTCAGGTCGCGGATCGGGTAGCGGGCGGTGACGGCGGCGATCAGTCCGGCGGCGGTCACGTCGGCGCGGCGAAAGCGGAGCCAGCGGCGCAAACCGTCCGCGCGAATCTCCTCCGCAGGCAAGCCGACGAGCGGTCCCGCCTCGTCCGTTTCCAGATCGACGACCAGCGTCCGCTCGGTGCCGAAACGGTCGCGGATCGCCGCGACGCTGCCATCGTACAGCAAATGGCCGTGATCGATAATCATCATCCGGGCGCAGAGGTGGGCGATATCCGCCATATCGTGCGTCGTCAGGAGCACCGTCACGCCGCGCTCGCGGTTGATCTCCAGCAGGAACTCGCGGATGCGCCCCTTCGCGACGACATCGAGGCCAATCGTCGGCTCGTCGAGGTAGAGGATCGCCGGATCGTGCAGGAGCGCCGCCGCGAGATCCCCGCGCATCCGCTGACCGAGCGAGAGTTGGCGCACCGGCGTCTGCAAGAATTCATCGAGGTCGAGCACCGCGCGGAAGGTGGCGAGATTCTCCGCGAACCGCGCGGCCGGGACGCGATAGACATAGCGCAGCAGTTCCAGCGACTCGATCAGCGGCAAATCCCACCAGAGTTGCGTCCGTTGCCCGAAGACGACGCCAATCCGTGCCGCGAGGGTGCGCCGCTGCCGCGTCGGGTCGAGCCCCGCCACGCGCACCTGCCCGCCGGACGGCACGAGGATACCCGTGAGCATCTTGATTGTCGTGCTCTTGCCCGCCCCGTTCGGCCCGACATAGCCGACCATCTCCCCCGGCGCGATGCTGAAGGATATGCCGTCCACTGCCCGCACATCCCGCTTCCCGCGTGAGACGAGTGTCCGTAACGCCCCACCCGCCTTCTTGAGCGGCACTTGATACGTCTTCTCCAATCGCGCCGCGACGATCACCGGCCCGTCCATGCCATCACCTCCTCTCCGTAGCAATGAGCAATGAGCAACGAGCAATGAGCTTTCTGTGCTACGTCTTGCTCGCTGTCACTTCACTACCTACCGCCGCTCCCCCTCATTGCTCGTTGCTCATTGCTCATTGCTAACTTCCTGTACTCTGATAGTGCCGCGTGCCCCATTCCCAGAACCAGAGGGCGACCGCGCAGAAGGCGAGCGTGACCAGTGGGGTGAGGAACGAGAGCAAACGCGGCAGGCCGAGCGGATCGGTGCGACCGAGGAAATAGAGCCCCGGATAGTAGGCGACAAAGGCAATGGGGATGATAAAGGTGAAGGTGCGGCGGATCCACGCCTGGTAAATCTGGATCGGGTAACTGGACATGAAGACGCCGCCATACGTGAAGACATTCATCGCTTCCGACCGCTCGACCGTCCAGAAGCAGAGCGTCGCGCCGATCAGGTCGATGGCGGCGAAGAGCAATACGCCACTGAGGATGACGACCGGGAAGTAGAGAACCTTCCCCAGCGTCCAGGTGATATGCACGCGCGCGAGCCCCAGGGCGAGCGAAACGACGCCGGTGAGCACGCGTCCGAGTCGCTTCAGTTGGAAGTCCGACGCGAGCACCTGCACAAGCGGCGTGATCGGTCGGAGCAAGATGCGGTCGAAATCGCCCTGCTTCACCGTCAGACTGAAATCCTCGAAACTCTGCGCGACCACCTCATGCAGCGCGAAGGAGACCGTGACCAGCCCATACAAGAAAGCGATCTCCCCGACACTCCATCCGTCGAGCGACGAGAAGCGATTGAAGAGGATGAAGATCGACGCGAGTTCGAGACCGTTGACCAGGAAGCGGCTGACCACATCGAGCACGAACGAGACCTTGTACTGCATCTGCGACCGGATGCGCGCCCCGATGAAACGCAGATAGAGGGCGAACTCCGTTCGCAGGACTGAGGACTGAGGACTGAGGACTGAGGGGCGCCACGGAGATTGGCTTGGAGACGCCGGTGGAATTGCCTCTTGCGATACTGCTTCATTGTCCATCGCTCCTCCCTTTGCTCAGTCCTCAGTCCTCAGTCCTATCCCCCCTGGACGACGACTTTGCGCGTTGCGGCGACGACCATGGCGCGGCCCGCGAGGACGAGCGCCGCGCACCAGACGGTCTGGACGGCGAGTGCCGTGAAGGCATCCGCACCCGTGAGGTGGCCGAGGAAGAGGTCCGCCGGGGTCTGCATCATGCCCCGGAAGGGTAGGAGATCGCTGACGACCCGCAGCCAGCGGGGGAAGTAGACGAGCGGCACCTCGAAGCCGGAGAAGAGTGTCGCCGCGATTGCCGCCGCGCTGCCGACGCCGCGCACATCGAGCAGCCAGAAGGCGCTGATATTGATGATGAAGCGGAAGGCGAACGACGTGACGGCGGCGAGCACGACACTTAGCGCGAAGAGTAGCCACAGCGCGAGCGAGGGCGGCAGGCGCACCGCGAAGAAGAGGGCGATCACCACGAACGACGTGACGCCACGGAAGAGCAGGTGATAGACGGCACGCCCCATGTCCCGCGCCAGCCAGTAGGCGTAGTAGTCATACGGGCGGGAGAGATCACTGACGACGCTGCCCGTCTTGATCGAATCCGCGACCTCCCACCAACCCCACAGGTAGAGTACCATCAACATCCCCTGGCCGAGGCAGACGAAGGTAACGGCGTCGGTGAGGTCGTACCCCGCGATCTCACCGCGCGCGTGGTAGAGCGCGACGAAGATCAACGCGCGGACGCAGCCGAAGAAACTGTTGGTGATGATCCCCGAGACCGTCGCGGCGCGGTAGGATATCCAGCGGCGGTAGGAGCGGAGGGCGACTTCGTAGTAGAGACGCACGAAGAACCCTCCCAACGAGGCGTGGCGGACATGCCAAACGCCGCCACACGCGGCGCACCGGACTTGTCATTGTACCAGCCGCGTCAAGCCAGGATGGATTTCAGAAAACCCCCTTCCCCGGTGGGGAAGGGGGCAGGGGGTTAGGGCCGCTCAGCCCATCGCCGCGATGATCGCGTCCGCCATCTGCGAGGTGCCGACAGCGGTCGGGTCGTCGCGGTTCGGCTTGAAGTCGTAGGTGACGGATTTGCCTTCCTCGATGACGCGGCGCACGGCCTTTTCGACACGATCGCCCGCCGCGTGCTCGCCGATATGATGGAGCATCATCACACCGGAGAGAATTTCCGCCGTCGGGTTCGCCTTGTTCTGGCCGGTGTACTTCGGCGCGCTGCCGTGGATCGGCTCGAAGCAGGCAACGCCGTCGCCGATGTTCGCGCCGGGCGAGATGCCGAGGCCACCGACGAGGCCCGTCACGAGGTCCGAGACGATGTCACCGTAGAGGTTTGGCAGCACGAGCACGTCGTACTCCTCCGGCCGCTGGACGAGCTGCATGCAGACATTGTCCACGATGCGGTCGTTGAACTCGATGTCCGGGTACTCCTTCGCCACTTCCTCCGCGACATGGAGGAAGAGGCCGTCGGTGAACTTCATGATGTTCGCCTTGTGGACGGCGGTGACGAGGCGGCGCTTATTCTGGCGTGCATACTCGAAGGCATAGGTGACAATGCGGCGAGATGCCTCCGGCGTGATCATCTTGATCGAGATCGCCGATGACGCGGCAAGCTTGCGCTTCGTGAGCGGGTTGATTGCCTCGATCACCTTGCGGGCGTCCTCCGTGCCGGTATCGAACTCAACGCCCGCGTAGAGGTCCTCGGTATTCTCCCGCACGACGGTGATGTCCACATTGTCGTACCGCGTGCGCACGCCGGGGAAGATGCGCGCCGGGCGGACATTCGCGTAGAGATTGAGCGCCTGCCGCAACCCGACGTTCACCGAGCGGAAGCCGGTGCCTATCGGCGTCGTGATCGGCCCCTTCAGCCCGAGCTTCGTCTTGCGGATGCTCTCGACGGTCGCCTCGGGGAGCGTGTCCCCATACTTCTCCAATGCGTCCAGCCCGGCATCCGCCGTGTGCCAGGTGAAGCCGACGCCCGTCGCGTCGAGCACGCGCCGCGCTGCCTCGACGACTTCCGGCCCGATCCCGTCACCGGGAATGAGTGTGACATCGTACGCCATATGCTGTTCCCTCCAAACTACCAGACCACCGGCACGGTGGCGCTTGCGACGATCTTCTCGTCCTTCGTCACTACCGACGCATTGTATACGAGCGCGGTCGCCACGATCATCCGGTCGAAGATATCCAACCGCGCCGTGATCGTGAGATACCGGCGTAGGATTGGCTCATCGAACGGCAGTAGGCGAAATCCGGTTCTCTCCAAATCGTCAAGAAATCCTTGGAAATCAATACGCAAACGATGTTTTGCATCAACACCGATAGCTTCTGTCACAACGACCGTTGGTACAAGGATCGTACGCTCTCCGCGAAATCCCTCATCAATTATTCTCCGTGCAACGGTGGAGAGCGATGGCGAGTGGTCGTGATACCACACGAATGGGTGCGTATCGAGAACGATGAGGTCATTCGTCGACAGGTATCACCTCGCCGTTTTCTTCATCCCATTCTCTTTCCCATTCACGCGATGCCTCGTCGCGGAAGCGCCGGAATTCTTTCAGAGATATTTCCGGACTATTGCCAGCGGCGCTTCCATACCACTTTTCGGCTAAATCCTCTGGAAGCGGCGCGTCGAATGCGGGATCGGTGAAGTCGCGTTGCTCGCTGTCCGGCAGGCCAAAGGCGCGCGGCGGCAGCGGTCGGTACACACCGAAGACGAGATCGGGGTAGTCGCGGAGTGGTTCGTGTTGAAGGCGTTGCCGCACGATCTCGCGAATAAACCGTGTGAATGTCTCCGGCGTTACTATCCGCCCTTCATCTGCCTGCTCCACCGCGTGGAGATGGGTATAGCCGAAGCGCCATTCGACATGTTTGCCGGAGGGCAGCGCAACCTCCGCCGCGTACCAGACGACATTGCCCGGAATCGGCAGATCGTGGATGGTGACGTGGGATGTGCCGCCGTGGGCGGTCGGGATATCCGATAAAACGGTGACCATCGCTCCTCCACCAATCCCGACGCGCGATGCCGCACGAGTTGTTGCATATTGTATCGCACCGGGCAAGGGGATTTGCCCACCCCCAGCCCCTCCCGACACGGGAGGGGAGCACGCAGCGAGCAAGCATCAATGCCGTTTTGTTACGCCGGAGCGCCTGACATGGGTTCCCCCTCCCGTGTCGGGGGGGGGTTAGGGGGTAGGCTGCTGCCACTCGCCCCAGACGGCGGTGCCGTAGGCGATTACTTCGGTGGCGTTCTCCATCACCTCGGAGCTGTCGTAGCGGATGCCGATGATCGCGTTACCGCCCAGTTGCGCGGCGTGCGCGGACATAATCTGGTACGCCTCCTGGCGGGCCTGCTCCGCCCGTTCGGTGAGCAGGGTGATGTTGCCGCCTTTCAGCGTCTGGAACGCGGCGCCGATCTGACCGCCGATCGAGCGAGAGCGGACGGTGACGCCGCGCACCACGCCCATGTTGTAGCGGATATTAAAGCCGTGGATCTCGAACGCCGTCGAGGTGGCGCGCGGGTCGATGGCCGGGGCCTGCGGGGGTGATTGCTGCTGCATAACGTTTCTCCTCTTGCTCATCATGGCACACGCCGCGCCCTCTACACCAACGCCCAGTCTATCACGGCGGTTCCGCGCCCCGGAATCTCGCCCGCAGGCCGTATTTGTTCGCGGTACAAACCGTTGACAGCGCGCCACACGATGGCTACCGTAGAGGCATGAGCGGCGCATAAGGGGGGAAGCAGCATGGCAGGGACGGTGGTACGGGTTCGGGACACGAATGGACGGTTCGTTCGCCGCCCGCCCGCGCCGAAGACGACCGCCGAGGCGGCGCCTGCCCGCACGCAACCCGCCGCACCCGCCGCCGCGTTGGTCGATGATCTCACGGCGCCGGAGTGGTACATCAACCGCGAGCTCTCGCTCCTTGCCTTCCAGTGGCGGGTCTTCGAGCAGGCGCGGGACGAGCACACGCCGCTGCTTGAGCGGGCCAAGTTCCTCGCCATCCTCAGCACGAACCTCGACGAGTTCTTCATGGTGCGCGTCTCCGGCCTCAAGCAGCAGGTGGAGGTCGATTCCGCCGACATCGCGCGGGACGGGATGACGCCGCGCGAGACACTGCACGAGGTCCACAAGGTCGTCTTCGCGCTGATGGAGTCGCAGTGCCACTACCTGAACGACGTCATCCTCCCCGCGCTGGCGGAGAACGATGTCCATCTGCTCACCTACGACGAACTCAATGAGAACCAGCGGCACGCGGCGACCGAGTACTTCATGCACGAGGTCTTCCCCGTCCTCACGCCGCTGGCGGTCGATTCCGGCCACCCCTTCCCGCATATCTCGAACCGGAGCCTGAACCTGCTCGTCGTCGTGCGGGACGAGGCGGGCGAGCACATCGCGCGCGTCAAGATCCC
>JBPCMC010000162.1:0-16456 GCA_051002645.1 Thermomicrobiales bacterium | reverse complement strand
ACCTTCTACGACACCGCCGCGATCATCGTCACGTTCATCTTCCTCGGCAAGGTTCTGGAAGCCCTGGCGAAGGGCCGCGCGAGCGGTGCGATCCGCAAACTGATGGGGCTCCAGGCGAAGACCGCGCGCGTCGTGCGGGGCGGGGTGGAGCAGGATATTCCCGTCAATCAGGTGCTCCCTGGTGATGTGCTGATCGTCCGCCCCGGCGAGAAAATCCCGGTGGACGGCACGGTACTCAGCGGCCTCTCGTCCATTGACGAATCCATGCTCACCGGCGAGAGCCTGCCCGTCGAGAAACAGCCCGGCGACGGCGTGATCGGCGCGACGATCAACAAGCAGGGCCTCCTCACCATGCGGGCAACCCGCGTCGGCAAGCAGACCCAACTGGCGCAGATCATCAAACTGGTGGACGCGGCGCAGATCGCCAAGGCGCCGATCCAGCAACTGGCAGACCGCATCTCCGGCATCTTCGTACCGACGATCTTCGGCATCGCCGCCCTCACCTTCGTCGGCTGGGTCGTCGCGGGGCGGTCGCCGGTCGCGGCGATGGTCGCGGCGATCGCGGTGATCGTTATCGCCTGCCCTTGCGCCCTCGGTTTGGCGACGCCCGCCGCGATTATGGTCGGCAGCGGTCGCGGCGCGGAGCAGGGCATCCTGCTCAAGGGTGGGGAGAGCCTGCAGCGCGTGCGGCAGGTGGACACCGTCGTCCTCGACAAAACCGGCACGGTGACGGCCGGCGAGCCGGAGGTGACCGATATCATCCCGGTGAACGGCTGGCAGGAGAACGATCTGCTGCGCCTGGTGGCGATCGTCGAGAAGGGATCGGAGCATCCCCTGGCACAAGCGATGGTGAACGCGGCCACCGACCGTGGATTCGATCTCCCGAGCAGTGTGAAGAACTTCGAGGCGCTCATCGGCGGCGTGCAGGGCACGGTCGGCGCGCGGACGGTCGTCGTGGGCAATCAGCGCCTCTTCGCTGAGGCCGGCATCGACACCGCGCCGGTGCGCACCACGATTGATGGGTTAGAATCGGCGGCCAAAACCGCGATGCTCGTCGCCGTGGATGGAGAACTGGCCGGCGTGATCGCCGTCGCGGACACGGTAAAACCGACCTCCGCCGAGGCGGTGCGTACGCTCCACCGGCTCGGCATCAAGGTCGTCATGCTCACCGGCGACAACACGCGCACGGCGGAAACAATCGGCAGACAGGTGGGCATCGATACGGTGATCGCGGAAGTCCGCCCCGCCGACAAGTCGGCTGAAGTGAAGCGGCTACAGGAATCGGGCAGGGTCGTCGCGATGGTCGGGGACGGCATCAACGATGCGCCCGCCCTCGCCCAGGCGGACGCCGGGATCGCGATGGGTACCGGCACAGATGTGGCGATGGCGGCGGGGGACATCACCTTCGTCAAGGGCGATCTGCGCGCGATCGCCCAGGCGATCGATCTCTCGAAGCGCACGATGCGCACGATCCGGCAGAACCTCGGCTGGGCGTTCGGGTATAACGTCGTCCTTATCCCCCTGGCAGTCTTCGGCAAGCTCAACCCGATCTTCGCGGCGGTGGCGATGGCCCTCTCCTCGGTGACGGTGCTCTCCAACTCCTTGCGGCTGCGCGGCACGAAGGGCAGCCAGTTCATGGCGGCGGCGGTCTTGCTGGTCGCCTTCACGGTCGTCGGCTTCGGGACGTATCGCGGGCTTTCCGGGCAGGCATCGGTCTTCGGCGCGGCGTCCTACGCGTGGGGACCGAACGAGGTGCATATGGCGATGGTCGGTCAGCGGACGACCCCGGAGATGCCCGATCTCTTCCGCAACGGCGTCAAGACCATCAAGGCGGGCACGACGATCACCTTCATCAACGATGACAATGACCACGCCCACAACATCGTGAGCGGGACGCGGCAAGCGCCGACGAAGGACTTCTATAGCGGGCTCCTGCAACCTGGCCAGCGCTGGCAATACACCTTCACGACACCGGGCGTGTACCCCTACTTCTGCAGCCTCCATCCGGGGATGGACGGCACAATCACCGTGCCGTGATGCGGCGCGTGCCGCACGCGGATGGATACTGCTGTCGCGACGGCAGCGAAGGCGCCCGGAAGGGCAAAGCATTCGGAGGTTTCGACAATGGAAATGGTAACGATGAAGGCGCCGGATATTAGTTGCGAGCACTGCGTCGCGACGGTCAAGCAGACGGTTGGCCAATTCCCCGGTGTCCAGTCCGTCGAGGCGGACGCGGAGACGAAGATTATCACGCTCACCTACGACCCGATGCAGGCGGACTTGCCCAAAATCGAGGATGCGCTCGCCGAAGAGGGCTATCCGGTCCAGAAGTAGTCCTGACTGGATGGTAACGATCTTGCGGTCGGGGACACCATGATGCATGGGTTGACGGCGGTACGGCGTTATCAGCAGGAACAGACATGGGGAGTGTGGCGATCCGTCACCACACTCCTCGTTATCGCCGTGAGTGTCCATCAACTCGTGATGGCGGTCCCGTCGATGCACATGGCCGTCATGCCGATGCCGGACGAGGGAGCGGCGCAGCAGCACAATGGACCGCATTGCCCGCTGCCCTGCCCCCTACCGCTTGGAGCGGTCTGCCCGGCGATCCGGACAACGCTCCCGCAGGCAAGCGGCTTCTTCCTTCTCCTCTTCGCGGGCGCGCTCATCGCCGCCGCGCTCACGCTGCCCATGCCGACGACACCACCGCAGCGAACACCCCTATCTACCTGGTTGTGGCCTCCTCGTCGTCGCCGTGCCTTCCTCCAGATCTTCCTCTGCTGATCCACGCCGCCGCACGAACGTGAAACACGCAATAAGAGTGTTGCGTGTGAGAAATCAGTGTGTAGTGATCGATCAAAAGGAACAGCAGATGACCACACCCCACACACCCCGGCGGTTGCGCCGGTGGTATCTTGCCCTTCCCCTCGTCCTCGTCAGCATCCTCATCCTGAGTGCCTGCGGCGGCAATGCAACGGCTACCCCCGCGACGCGTGGCGCCGCAACGGCCGCGACCACCGGCACGGGCGCCATGCCCGGCATGGCGAGCACTCCTGGCGCGAGTGGATCAGCGATGAGCGCGGCGATGCCCTTCGACGAGCAATTCATCGACATGATGGCCCCGCATCACATGGGCGCGGTCGCCATGGCGCAGATCGCCCTCACACGCGCCGAGCATCCGGAACTGAAGACGCTCGCGAACAGCATCATCGCCTCGCAGAACAGCGAAATCGGCCAGATGAAGCAGTGGCGCAAGGCATGGTATGGCAGCGACCAGACCCCGCCGATGGACCAGATGGCGACACTGCCCGGCATGGATATGAACATGATGAACGGGATGACCATGTCGCACGATATCCAGAGCCTGCAAACTGCGACCCCCTTCGATAAGGCATTCCTGATGGACATGATCCCGCACCACCAGAGCGCAATTGCTGGCGCGAAACTGGAGCAGGAGATGGGACAGCATCCCGAACTCACGCAACTGGCGGGCACGATCATCACCGATCAGCAAAAGGAAATCGATCAGATGCAGCAGTGGCTCAAGACCTGGTATCCGTAAATGGCATCCGCCAGTCGTCACGCGGCATCTGAGTGGCTTGCAATCCGCGAGGAGGGGGCGGGACCGCCCGTCCTCTTCCTCCACGCCCTCGGGGCATCATCTCGCTACTTCGCCGGTCGGCTCGGGCCGCTCCCCGCAACGTATCACTGTGTGATCCCGGACTTGCTCGGGTTCGGGCGCTCCCCCAAACCGGATGTCGCCTATACCATCGAGGATCACCTGTCGGCGCTGCGTCGCACGCTCGACCGGCTCTCCCTCACGGAGCAACCGATGGTCGTGATCGGCCACTCACTCGGCGCGATCCTCGCTGCCGAATATGCCGCCCGCTATCCCGCGCATGTTCGTGGCCTCGTGCTCATCTCGTTGCCGTGCTACCAGAGCAAGGCAGAGGCGCAGGCATACATCATCGAGCACGGGGAGTGGATGGCCCGCATCACGGTCCTCAATGGCGGCGTCGCCCACAGCATCCATCTCGTCCTTGCGACCTTCCGGTCCCTCGTCGCGCTCCTCGCCGGACGGTTTTCCCACGCCGTTCCTGCGGCGGTTGCCGAAGACTCGATGGCCCATACGTGGCATTCCTACTCGCGGACGCTTGAGCATTGCGTGCTGTCTCACAACGTTCTGCCGGCATTGACCACGCTGGGAATGCTGCCGATCCTGGCCCTCCATGGGGATGAAGACCCGGCCGCTCCCCTCGCTGCTGTTCAATCACTCGCATCCCAGTTGCCCACGATCGCGCTCCGCATCCTGCCTGGGAAGCACCACATCTTCCTGACAGAAAACAACGCGTGTCTTGCCGCCATCCAGTCCTTTCTCAGAGCACTGCCGCACGATCAGCCCGGCGCTTGACAGATACCCCGGAAGGGTATATCATCGCGATAGATACCCACAGGGGGTATGGCGAAACGGAGGCACATCAGATGACCGGACTGCTTGGCGCTCTTGGCGACGCTCTCAAAACCGCACTCGACATGTTCTGGGAGGTACTCTGGCCGCTCATTCTCGGCTTCGGCCTGTCGGGGGTTGTCCAGGCGGTCGTCTCACACAAGGCGATGGCGCGCTTCCTCGGCGACAACTCACCGCGCAGCCTCACCTTCGCCAGCCTCTTTGGTATCGCCTCCAGTTCCTGCTCCTACGCCTCGGTCGCCCTCGCCCGCTCGCTCTTCCGCAAGGGCGCGAGCTTCACGGCGGCGATGGCCTTCGAGCTCGCCTCCACCAACCTCGTCATCGAACTCGGCATCATCCTCGTCGTCCTCCTCGGTTGGCCCTTCATGGCGGCGGAGTTCGCCGGCGGCATCATCATGGTCGTCCTCCTGGCGCTCATTTTCCGCCTCACGCTGACACCGAAACTCGTCGCGATGGCCCGCACGCAGGCCGAGCGCGGGCTCGCGGGTCGCATGGAGGGGCACGCCGCGATGGACATGAGCGTTGAGGGCGGGTCGGTCTGGTCGAAACTCTTCAGCGGCAAGGGGTTCACCGCGACGAGCCACTACTTCGTGATGGATTGGGCATCCGTGTGGACGGATATCGTCTTGGGCTTCCTGATCGCCGGCGCGCTCGCCGCGTGGGTGCCCGACACCTTCTGGCGCGGCTTCTTCCTCACCAGCCACCCGACATGGGCGAAGATCGAAGGGCCATTGGTCGGCCCGCTCGTCGCAATCATCAGCTTCGTCTGCTCGGTGGGTAACGTGCCGCTCGCGGCGGTCCTCTGGCGGGGCGGCATCTCCTTCGGCGGCGTGGTCTCCTTCATCTTCGCGGACCTGATCGTCCTGCCGGTGCTGGACATTTACCGGAAGTACTACGGCTGGAAGGTGATGGGGTACATCCTCGCCACGTTCTACGTGACGATGGCCGCAGCCGGCTACATCATCGAAGTGGTGTTCGGCGCGCTCGGCGTCATCCCGACGAACCGGGATGTATCGAAGATCACGGAAGGAATCCACTGGAACTACACGAGCGCGCTCAACATCATCTTCCTCGTCATCGCGCTGGTGCTTGTCATCCGTTTCCTGCGCACCGGTGGCCCGATGATGCTCAAGATGATGGGCGAACCCGAAGGCGCGATAGAGCATCAGCATGAGGAGCACGGGCACGATCATCGCGCCCCCGGCATGACGCACGGAGCGCACTGAACCAAGATTCTCACATGGGAGGGGCCCGACAGACCGCCCCTTCCCTCTTTACGGGAGTACAGGAACGCGAGGACACACGCACAAAGACCGACACACACCGTTACCGGAAGTAGGAGGAAAGAGCGGATTGATCGTTAGCGATCATCCGACCGTGCGAGCACCGGCTTGATATCGACGACCGGCGTCCCGTCGATCGCCTCCAGCGGCGCGACCCGCACCCGCAGCCCAGCGACTTCCAGGACCGACACCCGATGGAGACCCACCGGGTTCGGGCGATCCGGCGACCGCGTCGCGAAGACGCCCGTCAATGGCTTGTCGAGGTCCCCACGCGGATGGACCTGCAGCACATCGCGTCGCGCCCGATGCAGCCAGGTCAGAATGACCAGCTCGTCGCCGGCGGCGATGCCGACGAGTGCGTGTGCCATTGGCGCCGCGAGTTCCACCCACGCTTCGGGCGCGCCTTCGTATCCCTGGCGGGGGGCCGCCTCGCGACTCGTCAGCGTGGAGCGGATGACCCCGATCGGTGCGATCGTGAAGTCGTTCTCATCCATGCTCTCGTTCCCGTGCATCTGCCATCCTGCTTTCTTCGCCGCCATCGGTAGGCCGGGAGATTAGCGTGCGAGTGTCCGCGCGTGCTCCTGCCAATAATGATTGGTCTTGGCAACGACGGTGATGACGTTCTTGATTTCCCGCTCGACGCGGAAATCCGGCCCGGCGGGGAACCAGAGGACCGTATCTTCGCGTCGCACCATGACGTTTTCGACGATGATGGCGCGGAGGAGCCAGAGCGCCATCTCCTCGCTCTCGCATTCCAATCCGATCCAGCCGGGGGCGTCGCTGCGGCGAACCGGCAAACCCGTGACCATCGTCAAGCCGCGCTCCAACTCGCGCAGCACCGCTTCGTACCGCTCCGGCTTCGCGGCAATCATATCGGGACTGACCGGTTCCAACAGTGTGCCGCGATGCGGCGGGCCGCCAGCGAGGGCAAGTTCGCAATATCCTGTCCATATCTCATCCCAGGCGACGTTGCCCTCCGTGTCGTACTCCAACGCCGCCGCGCCCATCGGCGCCGCGCTCACTTTCAGGGTCGGGTCCTGATAGCGTGCCGGCAGGAAACTCAGCGCGCCATCCGCCGATGCCGGGCGGTACGCGCCACCGCTCGTATCGGCGGTCCGCTGCGGCTCGATCTCGACGGCCACGGAGGAGAGATGCCGCACGTTGGTGAGCAATGCCCGCCGCACCGCGTCAGTGACGCCAATCCCTTCCCACACGGTGAGGTCGCCGGAGAGCGCGATGCCGACCTCGGCATGCAGCCGATGGCCGAGCCAACGAACATGGATGCTTTCGACTGCCTCAACGCCCCGAGCATCACCGGCATACTGCTCGATACGATCGACGATCAGCGGATCGACGCCGTCCATCAGCCGCTGCCAGATGCGCACCGCCGCATCTTTCGTGATGAAGACGATGGAAACTCCCATCAGAAGGCCAATGATCGGATCGACAATAGGGAAGCCGAGCACCGTCCCGGCGGCGGCGATGAGGACTGCCAAGGACGTGAGGCCGTCGATCCGTGCGTGGAGACCATCCGCGATCATCGCCGCCGAACCCATCCGGCGACCGGCGCGAATTTGCAAGAGCGCCACCGCCTCATTGCCGAGAAACCCGATAATCGCCGCCGCGACGACCCACGGGATGTGCTGCATGGGACGCGGGTGCAGCAGCCTGACAAATGACTCCCACAGGATGTAGGCGGCGCTGAAGGCAATCGAGAGGACGATAATCACACCGGCAACGTCCTCCGCCCGCCCATACCCGTACGTGTATCGGCGCGTTGCGCGCCGGCGGGCGAGAGAGAACGCAATCAGTAAGGGAATCGAGTTGAGGCTGTCGCCAACGTTGTGGATCGCATCGGCAAGGAGTGCCACGCTGCCGCTCAGAGAGACGATCGCGATTTGGATAATCGTCGTTACGGTGAGCATGGCGAAGGCAACCCAGACGACACGGATCCCTTCATCGGTAGAGAGCAACGGATCGTCGTCGCGCTCCTCGTCCTCGTGGCCGTGACCGTAGAAATGGAAGATCGTACCGAGCCAGCCGAGCGGGCCGGCGCCGTGGGAATGCGTCTTTCGTGGGAGTGCCTGCTGCGTCATCTGCTCATGTCCCTCCCGTGCGCGGACGGTCTATACTGATAGAGTAGCGCGTTGCAGGTCATGAATGGCTTGTTGCAAAAACTGGCAATAAGGGGCGTTATATGTCGCACGAAAATATGGATTACGAGGGCATCATGCATCGGGCGGGGCATCGCGTGACGCCGCAACGCGTCATGATCCTCGATGCAGTCTGCGAGGGTGGGGGACACACGACCCTCAAGCAGGTCTTTGGCCGCCTACAGAAGATGGACGATCGCATCGACCGCTCATCGGTCTACCGGACATTGAAGCTGTTCGTGGCGCTCGGACTTGTCGTGTCAGCCGAGACACCGGCGGGCGAGACCGTCTATGAGATTCCCAAGCCGAAGCCGCATCACCACCTGATCTGTCGCACCTGCGGCAACGAACAGGAGATCGGCCAGGAAGCGATGGGCGGCATGTTCGCGCTTGTCGAGCGGCGATATGGCTTCAAAGTCGTGACGGATCATCTCGTCCTGCATGGCATTTGCGCCGCATGTCGGGCGGCGGTGGACGGCAAGGAGCGCGCTATTCCTCGTGCGTCAGGTGCGCATCCACACGCCGGCGGTAACTGAGTTGCGGCCGGGGCGTGCCGCGGCTCGTCGGTCGCCCCGCGACTTTCGCCTGACAGTAGGCGTAGAGCGCGTCGTAGAGCGGTGCGCTGAGGCGCAACTTCTCGTAGTCGTCGGGCACACTCACCTGCATACCCCGAATCACGGCGTCGATGCCCGCTGACTCGGGCCGGCGCGACCGACTGGGCGGCACGTCCGCATCGAGGATAATCCGCCCCATCTCGACGAGCGCCGGGTCATCGTCCAACCCGTGACGCACGAGCATCACCTGGAAGGTGCATTGCCCGTCCACATGGCTATATTCCGCGCCCCGCATGTCGAAAGTGTGCCCGTCCAGCGTTGCCGGGTCGGTATCCGCCGGTACGAAGAGGAACTCGGCGTCCGGATCGATATACCGACGAATCAACCAGGGGCACGACGTGCGATCGATGTGCAGATTCTGGCGCGTAATCCATCTCATCGCGGCGCTTCATCCTCGCGTGCGGCGGTTTCGAGAAAAGCCGCCAGTTCTTCCTCGCATCGGGCGAGGAGGGCGGCTACTTCCTCGGCATCCGCGCCGCCGAAATAGTCGCGTGCCCGCACCTGATCCGTCCAGCGGGTCAGCTTGCCAAGATCTTCTTCCAGCTCCTCTAGCTCCGCGAACGAGAACTCCCGATGCTCAGTCTCCCGGCGCACATGGGCGAGGAAAGCCTCGGCCTCGCGGGCCAGTTCGCGATATTCGCTCGTGCGGGCCTCCCGAGATGCCTCCGTCAGCGCCTCTGCGCGTCTCGGATTGAGACGCGCCGCTTCGACGAGCGTCGCCTCGCCACCGAACTCCTCGACCTTGGCCGCGATCCGCCGCAACGCATCGGCCGTTTCGGTACGCTCGGGCAGGGCGCAGACGCCGTCGCGCAGGTAGACCGCACCGACTTTCTTGATCTCGCGCCAGATAGACGCCCGCTTGCGCGACGGCTCGGACGGCACTGTATAGATGAGGATCACCCAGGTCATGCGATCATTCCTCGCCGAAGTGCCGTAGACACACGATGCAGCTACTGTATCTCCCACTTCCGGCCCCGCCAATTCTCGACGCGCCCCCACCCTTGACAGGCCCGGAAACCCCGGATAGATTGCGCGTGTAACGCTTGTTAGATGCATCGCCTCTCAGAGAGATCATACCATGCGTGAGAAGCGACGCGCCCTCCGTGTTGTCGGAACGCGACGAGAGGAGTGGGCTGATGAAGTGGGTCACGCGTGCCAATGTCAAAGTCGATCGCGTCGCTTGCCCGTGGCTGATCACGAACTTCGTGGACCCCCAGGCGGAGTTCATCTTCGTCCCGCCGGACGAGATTCCCGCTGTTGTCGAAGCGCAGGGCGCAATTCCTTATGATGCATCCGGTGTCGAACTCGGCCACCACGGCGCGGAATGCTCCTTCGATGCCATCCTCAAGAAGTACAATTTGCCCGACAAGGCGCTGCATAAGCTCGCGCTGATCGTGCGCGGCGCCGACACCGCCGATAAGGACCTGACGCCGGAATCGCGGGGGCTTGAGGCGGTGGCCGAGGGCTTCCGGCGGATGGCACAGGCCGGTGGCTACGACGACCACGAGACGAACCGGCGCGAGTGGATCGTCTATGATGCGCTCTACCTCTTTTGTGGGGGTGACACGACCAAGATCACACGGCCATAGCCGGTCGCAACGGGGAGGTGGGGAGCGGATGGCGCGGACGCGTACCGGGCAGATTGAGGCCGAGACGGAAGGGAACCGGGAGGGCGCGCCGTCACGGTGGCGCTTCCTCCCCGCTGATGCGACGACCGATGCGCGGGTGCTCCTCTTCTCGCGCGGCATCCGCGCCTTCACCGACGGCTATGTCAGCGTGCTGCTCCCCGTCTACCTCACCCGGCTCGGCTTCGGCGGCCTGCGCATCGGCGGCATCACCACCGCGACGCTCGTTGGCTCGTCCGCGCTGACGCTCGTCGTCGGGCTGATCGCCTATCGCTTCAAACGGCGGCATCTGCTCTTCAGTGCGGCCATACTGATGGCGTTCACCGGCCTCGGGTTTGTCTTCGCGCACGCCTTCTGGCCACTCCTGGTCGTCGCCTTCGTGGGCACCCTAAATCCCTCCTCCGGCGACGTGAGCATCTTCCTGCCCCTCGAGCAATCGCTGTTGCCGCAGACGGTGAGCGACAGGGAGCGCACCGCGCTCTTCGGGCGGTACAGCCTCGTCGGGGCACTGATGGGCGCGGTCGGCGCGCTCTTCGCCGGCGTGCCCTCTATCCTGAGCGCGCACACGTCGATCAGTTTCGGGCGGGCGCTCGACGGGACGTTCTGGCTCTACACACTCGCCGGCCTGGTCGTCCTTCTGCTCTATCGCGATCTCTCGCCCCGGATCGAGCCGGGCACCGGCATCCCGGACGCCCCGTTGCGCGAGTCGCGGCGCATCGTCTCCATCATGGCGGCGCTCTTCAGCCTCGACTCCTTCGGCGGTGGCTTCGTCGTCCAGTCGCTCCTCGCACTCTGGCTCTTCCAGCGCTACCACCTCTCCATTGGAGCGGCTGGGACGATCTTCTTCTGGACCGGGGTGCTGTCGGCCTTCTCATTCCCCATCGCCGTCCGTCTCGCGCGGCGGATCGGCCTCGTCAACACGATGGTCTACACCCACCTGCCGTCGAACATCTTCCTCCTGCTCGTTCCCTTCATGCCGAACCTGCCGCTCGCGCTCATCCTCCTCCTGGCGCGCTCCGCGCTCTCGCAGATGGACGTGCCGACACGCAACTCCTACGTGATGGCGGTCGTCACCCCGGCGGAGCGACCGGCGGCGGCGAGCGTGACGACAGTGCCGCGCAGCCTGGCGACGGCGGCGAGTCCGCTCCTCTCCGGCTACCTCTTCGGCCTCTCGCCCTTCGGCTGGCCGCTCGTCATCGGCGGCGCGCTGAAGGGCATCTACGATGTGCTGCTCCTCGTCATGTTCAAGGCGGTCAAACCGCCGGAAGAGCAGGACTAATCAACCAAAGGAGGCCGTCATGCTCGTACCGGGGCGATTCATCGCGATCCCCAACAGCCAGGGAAGCGCGTTCGACCATGGCGCATACGATCCTGCGACGCAGCGTGTCTTTGTCGCCCATACCGGCGCGATCACCCTCGATGTGCTCGACCACCGGGAGGGTCGCCACTTGCGCACGCTCCCCGATTTCCCCGAAGCCGCAATGGTCGTGGTGGGAAACGGATTAGTACTTGTCACCAATCGGGGGAGCGCGAGCCTCGCGATCGTGGACAGCGCCACGCTCGAACGGCGTGCGACAATCCCGGTCAGCCCGCGTCCGAACGGCGTCGCGATCGCACCGGCGAAGGGGCTCACCGTCGTCGCCTGTCTCGGTGATGACACGCACGCGCCGACCCTGCATTGATGCTCGGTACAAGGTGGAGATCAGGCGACACTCCCACTCCCCGGACGGCCGCGCTGGTGCGTCGTCGATGGGGACGAGACATGTGTCTTTCACGTTCTCTGATCGGCAACGGCCGATATACCCGCCTCTGGCGCGTAAATACATGCACCAGTACCAGCGTTCCCCGCACCCGTGGATGCGGCGATTCGGATGCTGCGGGGTGACCCCGCAGCACCTCACTGCTTCCTGCTCGCCGAAGCGAACCTTTCCTCACCCGCCCCAGCCGGGGTCTTATCGTGAGTCCACAGGCGTTTTGCGTCTCCGGGCGCTTCCCGGCGACGTTCCGAGCGCGTGTCTTCCCGCACTCCCACAGACAGAATGTTCCGCGCGGCGTTCGTCCCCCGTTCGTGCAGCGTGCCGCACCGCTCGCAGAGCCAGATGTTCACCAGTTCGGGCAGTGTCTCCCGCACATGCCCACACTGGCAACAGCTCACGTCCGTCGGTACCATTGCGGGGATCATCGCCACCGGGCACCCCGCTGCTGCGGCCTTCTCCCGGATCAGACGGGTCAGACCTCCCCATGTCGCGTCGCTGACGCGCGCCCTGCGCGCACGATCGCCCCACACCGCCCGTTGGCTCTCCGGATTGGTCGTGTGGGCGATCGTGCCGCGTTCCTGCATCACAAGCCGAGGATGACTATCAACGAGACGACGACTGACCGTATGCTGCCAATCCCGACGCTGGTTCGCGACGTGCCGCGTCGCGCGCGCGAACCGTCGGCGTGCCCGCCGGCGATTACCACTGCCCGGCTGTGTGCGGCGGACTGCGCGTTTGAGGCGGCGGAGTTTCCGATCCGACCGGCTGACATACCGTGACTCGCTAACGACCTCGCCGGTGGAGAGCGTCAGGGCGTGTCCTGGTTCCAGATGCACGCCGACTGCGGAAATATCGGACACATCGGCGGATGTAAGCGCCACGGTATAGCGGAGCGCCGCCCACCAATCTCCTGCACCGTCACGGAAGTAGCGCGCCGTGGTGGTGGTCGTCGCGGCATCGCGCCCGCCCCGCGCCCGGATCCATCCGATGCCAGGGACCTTCACACGGCGCCCGTCGAAGCGGGTTTCGGCGGGGATCTCGAACGACGCGTCGCCCCGCTTCCGCGCCTTGAAACGCGGGAATCCCGGCCGCTCGCCGCGCTGGACGCGGCGGAACGCGGCGCGATACGCCTTGTCCAGATCGCGCAGCGCGCCGACCTTGACCCGGCGCGGGATGCCGGTGAGCCAAACGACGGCGGGCTGTTGCTGTAGGACGGTCAGGGCGCGCCCTTGCTCGTAGTAGGAAAGCGATGTCCCGTGCGCAGCAAAGTGCGCTTCTCGGGCTGCCAGGGCCCAGTTCCACGTCCAGCGATGCGCGCCCGCGTAGTTTTCCAGCTGTCGGCGCTGCGCCGTCGTCGGATAGAGCCGCACGCGCTCGATGCGGTACGCATCAGGCATGGAATGCCACCTCGCGTCCGTCGCTAAACGGTCTCATTCGCGATCCGCAGCTGATGATCGGTAAAGCGCGCGAGGTTCGCCTGCTGGCGCGGGGTGATGACCTCGCAGACCCAGCCCCAATGGAGCGACACCCAGTCGCCGACTGCGGCCGTATCCGCGAATCCGCGCGCCTCGATCTGCCGCATGGCGCGCATCGGGGCGGGCGGGCCGAGGGTCAGTTTGCCCTCGACAATCAAGAGCGGCGACTGTTCAACGACCAGTTCCGGCCCATCAACCGTGACGACCTTGCCCCAACTGACGCGGCAGTTGTCGATCGTGTGGAGCGAATTCTCCAACTGGCCGACCTTGCTGTGTACGTCGAAGACGTGGAAGTTGTGGTGGGGCCGCGCCCCCGCCGGCGCCTTGCCGAGCACCCAGTCTCTTGTGCGCCCCTGCAACTGGGTGCCGAAGCGTTCCAGCAGGTGGTCGTAGAGCTGCCGCACCTCCACATGATTGAGCAGGTCGCTCCCAAGCCAGTACGCCTCGACGACGCGGTCATCGAAGGGATCGGCGATGCCGTTTGTGCGGGCGATCAGTTGCAAATACGGCAGCGCACCGGTGAATTTCTTCAAAAGAGGGCGCAGGCCGTCGTCCACCGTCTGCTCGACGCCGTACTGGAAGATCGTCCGGTTGTCATCGCCGCCGCAGTAGCGGAGTTGATTCGGCATGAAGGCGTAGCGGATGAAGCGCAACTGCCCCGCGAGCGGCGTCACCTGCGGCGTGAGATCGATCACCGGGTCGCCTCCTCGAGCATCACTTCAAGCTCATCGAGGAACCGCAGCATTTCCTCCGCCTCATCGGTCGCCATCCGCTCCAGCACCTGCGCCGCGTAGACGACGACATATTCGCCGACCGCGAGGTCCGGGATGCCATTGACGGCCATCCAGCGCGGCTCGCCGTCGTAGAGGACTTCCACTCTCCCCTCGGCGATCCGCAGTATTTTCCGTGGAATTGCCTGGCACATTTTACGCTCCGCTTAGCAATGAGTAACGAGCAATGAGCAATGAGTTGGATTCATCTCGCGATGTACTTCAACCGCCAATCATTGCTCCCATGATCGCGTCTTCCATCAATACGCCGGTCAGTGCTTTCATGCGATTGACTGCCTCTGTGACGCCGCGTTCGACCGGCGCGCTCAGGCCCATCCCCAACTCGTACCGCTGCGGCTGGCAGCCGAGAATATAAATCACGCCCGGCAAAACGCCGAGGGCCTGTGCGAGTGTGAGCACGCGGGACGGCACGGTCGCGTGCATGTCGGCCAAAAAATCGCGCTGCTGCGCTTCGGGCAACGTCGCGAAGTCCGGCACCTCGGTCTCCAGGAGATAGACGGTGCCCGGTTCGCCGCCGCGATCGACCGCGTCCACGATGATCAGCGCCTCGTAGCCGTCCATCAACTCCTGCACGAGGCTGATGCCGCCGCTGCCCGGCTCGACGACGCGCACGCCCTCCGGCACCCCCGCCGCGATGAAGCGCCGGACGGCGACGATGCCGAAGCCGTCGTCCTGGCAGAGATCGTTGCCCATCCCGGCAACCAGCACGCGCGACTTCATGCCGCCGCGACCTCTTCGGTGCCGACGGCGATCTTGATCTCCCCGTCGCGCACCGCGACCGGCAGCACCTCGAGTTTCCCCTCGCCGTCCAGTCGCTTGCCGGTGCGGATGTCGTAGCGGCAGCCGTGCCACGGGCAGATCAGCGTCGTGCCCTCCAGGCGCCCGGTGTGCAGGGTGAGCGGGCTCCCCGGCGGGCAGCCGTTCTGGTAGGCGTAGAACTCGTCGCCGAGCCGCGCGAGGAGGAGCGACGCCCCTTCCGGCCATACCGCGCGCAACTCGCCCGGCTGGAAATCATCGACGCGCCCGACGGTCACCCAGCGCGGCCGGCGGAGGGCCCGATGCGCCACCGGCTCCGGCGTCGGGACTACCGGTGTTGGCTGCTCGGCCACCAACGTGCGGAAACTAGGGTAGCCTTCGAGGAGCGCCGCCTCGACGACGCGCGTGAGCGTCCCCGACGATCCGGGGCAATCGCCGCACGAACCGGAGAGGCGTACGCGCACCGAGCCCGCCTCCACACCGAGGAGTTCGAGATGCCCGCCGTGCGATTCGATGTATGGGTAGACGCTTTCCAGCGCCCCTTCGACCTGCTCCCGCTCGTCCACGGCGGTCAGGTCGTACATGTCGAGGAGTGTCTGCACCATCGCGTCGTCAGCGACCCGCGCGACGAGGCCCGGCCCGCCATATTTCGCCAGGCGCTCCATCAGGCGACCGAGCGCGTAGCGATGCACGGTGTCGATGCCGTCGAGGAGCGCGAAGACTTCCGTCCGCGTCCGCTCGTCCTCGATCTGCTCCATCCGCTCCACGCCCTCGCCGACCCATTCAAGGAGATGCGCGAACTCCGCCTCGGGATCGGCGGACGGTTGCTGCACCATCTCGAGCGGGATGAGGAAAAGCGGGCTCTCGTCGCTCACTGATGCCATCGCAACGCCACCATCAGGCGGCCGCGCAATGCGGGCAACTGTCGCGCGACATCCCGGCACAAACCGGGCAATCCGGGCCGCACTCCCCATGGGCGGTCTTCTGCAAGTCGGTCATCTCATCGGCGAAGCGCCGACCGCCCTCCTTGCTCCCGCTGTCGCTGAGCCGATAGCGCCTGTTGCTTTCTTCAAGGTGCCCATCGGCGACGAGGATGGTCAGTTGCTCCTGGAGCATCGCCTCGTCCTCGGCCATGAAGGTGATGAGTGTCTGGACATCGGCATCCTCCGCGAAGCCCTCGCCGCGCATCCAGTACATCGACTGCAAAATGTCGTCCCGGCAGCGCAGGGCCTCGATCGGATCGATGCGCCGCATCCCGTGATCGGTCGCTGTCATCGCGCGCCTACCTCCTTATGCTTACCATTTCCCGCGTGCGCGGCTGCCGCCCCAATCTCATGCCGGATCCACGCGATCACTTCGCCCATCCGTTCCTCGCCGAGCGGGCTGAGGCCCAAGCCGAACTCCTTGTCCGGCGGCTCGATCTCGATCACCGTCGTCCGCCGGGGGAGGAGATCGAAATGCTGGGCGATGATCAGCAGATTCTCCAGGCTGATCACCCCCGTCACCGCCTCGCAGACGCGCGCCTGCACGTCGT
>JBPCMC010000161.1:0-11783 GCA_051002645.1 Thermomicrobiales bacterium | reverse complement strand
TGGATGCGACGAAGAAACGGCGACGGTTGCCATACGTGAGCGTCACCTTTTACCCTGAGTGCGATACGTAAACGAGGTCGGGCCAGTTGTCCCAGCCCTCCTGAAAAGTATAACACACAGCGGATATGCCTTGTTCCTGCATGTTTACAACACGTCTGGCTTGACCGAAACCTGTACGTTCAGGTACCGTTCCGGTCAGGAGCAGGCGTGGCTCCGATAGCGGCGCGTACCGCATCCCTCACAGCGCAAGCCTGCTTGCGCCACTGGATGGGCGCGAGCGAAAAGGAACGAGCGAGATGGCAAATCACTGGATTATCGTTGGGTCACCGGGCAACGTCGCCAAGAGCCGCGCATTGGGCTGGATGGTGCAGGGCATCAAGTCGCGCCATCGCAAGAAGGCCGAGCAGATGCACGCGGGCGACACATTCGTCTATTACGTGACCGGCGCGCAGGTATTCGGCGGCATTGTCGAGGTGACGTCCGACTACTGGGAGGATCACGACACGCCGAGCTGGCAGAGCAAGGACCCGAAGAAGGCGGGCGAGGATTACCCCTTCCGCGTCTCGATCAAGCCCCTGCTCATCCTCGACGAGGCCGACTGGCTCCCCGCTATTGAAGTCGTTCCGGAAATGGAGTATCCGAAGCGCTGGCCGATCGAGCACTGGCATCTCGCCTTCCAGGGCAATGTCCACAAGATTTCCGATGCCGACCACGCGATCATCGCGGACGCCCTCGCCGCCCGCGTGCCCGCCGGCATCGGCCACTGATCGCGAGAGAAGAGGATGTTCGAGGAGCCGGGTGCGCCCTGCTCCTCTCATAACGCACATGACGACAACGACTAATTATCTCGTTCATCTCTGCTTCGGCGCCAATTGCACGCTCGCCGGGTCGCGCAAACTCCTCCATGTGCTGGAGGAGGAAATCGCCACACTCGGCATCGGGGATCGTGTCGTGCTGCTGCCTTCGACCTGCCGTAATCGCTGCGATTGGGCGCCGTCCATGAACGTGATGCCCGGCGATGTCCGCTACAACGATCTTGATGCCGACGCGATGCGCCGCATTGCCCGCGAGCATCTAGCAGGCGGCATCGTCGTAGACGAGTACCTGTTCCGCCCGCCCCTACCAGTTGCCCCGACGCATGGCCGCCGCCGCTTCACCTTCAACCCCGATGCCTTCCGGCCTCGGGATGAGTAAGAGATAGTGGGCAGTGGGCAGCGAACGTTCGCTCGCTGTCCACTGCTCACTGCCCGCTGCCCACTTCTCTACCCCTTCGCCTTGGCGACGAGGGAATTGAGCCGGTCCTGCGTCACTTCGCCCGTGTCGCGATCGCTAATCATGCCGTTCTTATCGACCGAGACGAGCGTCGGATACGAGGTGACCCCGTAGACGCTCGCTGCGTTGCCGCCATCGTCATAGGTCGGGACGGGGAGAGAGAAATTGGACTGGAAAGCCCAGATATCCTTCTGCGTATCGCGATCGCCGACACCGAGAAAGACGAGTTTCAGGTCGGGATTGGCTTCCGCAAGCGCCTTCAGTTTCGGCGCTTCCGCCTGGCAGTGCGGGCACCAGGAGGCGAAGAAGACCATCAACGTCGGCTTCCCGGCGATGTCCGCCTTGGTGATCGTTGACCCGTCGCTCGCCTTCGCGGAGAAATCGGGCGCCGCCGCCCCAACTGCGGGCGCGGCGAGCGGGGTCGGCGGATGCTCGACTTGGCCGCTGTTCACCTGGTTCGCGATCACGACGCCGATAACCACCGCGACGGCGACTACGAGGAGCCCGCCAGAGATGATCAGTGTCCACGGCGGCGTCTTCTTCACCGGCTTCGTCACGGAGCCGCGCCGCGCCTGCGGAATTTGCTTGCGTGTGGTACGCTGCGTGGTGCCGCTGGTGGCAACCGGGCGGTTCGCCTGTGCGGTTGTCTGAGATTGTGTTTGTTTCGCCATTGTCTGCGATTCCTTTCCGGGCATTGTTTGTCGCACCGCGTTGATTATAGGACAGAAACCATGGAACGTGCGCGTATCTCCGTTTTTCCGATCCTTGCCCCGCTGCTCCGCGTCGCGGTCGGCCTGACGCTCGTCGTTGCCGGGGCGGGGAAGTTGCTCGATGCCACCGCCGCGCAAGCCTCGACCGAGACGACGCTACATATCAGCGGCACCTTCGCCGCCGTCCTGACCGTCGCGGTGTCGGTGCTGGAAATCCTGCTCGGCGTCCATCTCATCGTCGGGCTTAACCTCCGCTGGTCCGCGCTCGCCTCGGTGGCGCTGCTCGGCTTCTTCCTGCTCTTCGTCATCTACCTCTGGGCGACGGGCTACACGGGCGGCTGCGGCTGTTTCGGCGTCTTCGGTGGCGGCTCGCCGGGCCCCGCCGAGACCGCACGCGACGCCATCCTCTTCGTTGCCGCCATCGTCGCGTGGCTTGGCCGCGACTACGGCCCGTCGCTCGACCAAATGATGCACGCGCGCGCCTGATTTGTTCACACCCTACGAATCGGGCCTGCTCCGGTAGGTTTCCAGATCAGCAGCCGTGACGCCATCCGGCGCGACAAGGCGATAGTGCTTTTCCGATCCGCGCACGACGCCGTTCTCGCCCAATTCGAAGTCGAAGAGCGCGATCAGATCGCCGGCCATGAACTGCGCGGCAATCGGACGGCAGATGAGCGCGGGGAACTTCGCCGCGCAGAGCGCGAAATCCTGCTCGATCTGCACGATACTCAGCGTGTCACTGCCACCTTTGGCCTGGACGGGGAAGACATACTGCGCCCCGCGACGATCTACGCCAATGTAGATTTCATCGGTCTCGACTTGCCCGATATTGGGTACGGTGGTCCGCAGGTGGCTTTGGAGGGAATAGCAGGTGACGCCGGTAAAGATGTCGATTAAGCGGTTATAGCGAAGGATCGCTAGAAGCGCCTGCTCGTCGCTCAATGTATACCGCGCAATGACGCCGGGGGTTGAGTCGGGAACCTTCGTCTCCGCCATCAGCTCTGTCGGCACAATCGAGGACAACGTTGTCGCAACGAAGCGATAGCGCGATGTCCCAACCAAGCGAATGATCCAATCGTTTCCTGCGGGAGCCTTCGCGCGAATTGATGCCGGCAATGCATTCCGGAATCGGAAACTGTAGATGACATCGCCGGGATTCTTCGGAATTTTCACCCCAAGAGCGGTGGCAACCGCGCCGATCTCGACCCGATCAAAATCGACCTCAAATGCGCCTTCTTCGTAGTGCGAAAAGAAGATGCGCTCGATGATCTGTGCGTAGACGTTTGGTGAAGGATTCGCCACTGTTACGGCTTTCCGGACGGACGTGTTGGCATTCCCGGCCAGCGCAATACCACGACTTCTTCGCGCAATTGCTCTTTCGTCGCCGTCGCGATGCGGGTGCGGAACAGGTCGATACTGACGACTTCATAGCCGAGTGACTGCCCGATGTCCGCGAGGATTTGCCCGGTGCGGATCATCACGCGCAGGTATGAGGCCTGGTCGCCGACGACATAGGCGAGGTGCGCGCCCGGTCGGAGGATGGTGCGCAAATCGGCGAGATGGCGGGCCATCCCACCGAAGTAGAGTTTCGTGACCCGCGCATAGAGCCGCTCGAAGCCCGATGTCTTGCCGAGTTCGATGCGCCGTGCCTCGATTGCGGCGGCGATACGCTGAATTTCCGGGTGATCGGCGACCCACAGATCGTCGTCATCGCCCTTGTACACGCCGCGCGTGTTGGAGCGGACGAGGCCGTGCTTCAAGGCCCGTAATTCTTCCTTGTTGTTGATGAAGCCGAGGAGCACCGATTCGAGGCGCGTGGTCCGCGTGTAGTCCTTCTCATTCGGATAGGGCGGCGACGTGATAACGATGTCGATGGAGCCCGGTTCCAGCACATCGAGCATACTGCGCGCGTCGGCGTGATGCACAACGGTCGGCGCCGACGCGAGGGGCGCGAGCGCGCGAAGGTCCTCCGCAATCGCGCGGACTCCCGCGTGCCATGTGCCGACGACAGAAACGTCCGTCTTGATTGCGCCCAGTCCGACTTCGGGGCCGAAGCGCAGGTTGCTGATGGTGAAGGGCAGCGCCTTCGCAAGGGCAAGCAGTTCATGCCGGTGGAACCGGTCGTCGCGATGCCGTTTCAACACATCGAGCAGGGTAAGCGTCTTATGGAGGGGTAGGGGGCTAATCGAATTGGTCAGGAGCAGATTCCATGCCTCGGTCGGCAAAATGCGCAGATGTGCGGGCAGTATCGGCGGTTCGCCCCACGCATCGCGAAGCGGGTTGTCCGCAATCCCTTGCGACCGCAATTCGGCGATCGCGATTGCCGCGATTTCATCCGCGTGCGCCAGCAGACCGTCCGGGTCCGGCGTCCAATCGGTCTTCACCGCGCCGGCAAACTGCGCGACTGGATTGATCTCGATGCCGACGCTGGGAATGCCCCGCTTCTTGCATTCGACAACGGTTGTCCCCGTGCCGCAAAAGGGATCGAGCACGCGCGAATCGCTGGTTACCCCGAAACGGCTCAGATAATCGCCGACAAGGTGCGGGGGGAAGGAGAGGACAAACCGATACCAGTCATGGACGGCGCGATCGCCGGCGGCTACCTTGTTCGTCTCCCGGACAACATCGCGCTCGGCGGCTGGTGGAATAATCGTCGCCAGTGTATCGGTCATCTGTCCGGCTCCGTCCGTGCTGCTCCGCTGGTATCGCAGAGACGATACACTGAACGTACATCCGACGCAATGGGCGGAGATGATCGCGCTCAGGCGCGGGGCGTGCCGCAGACGGGGCAGGAGTGATCCTGCGGGCGCAGGTCAGTACCGCAACGACGGCATTGCGCGGCCTGGGCGGGCTGTTCCCCGGCGGGGCGACCGCAGACGGGGCAGGTGGTGTCATTGGCACGGAGCGGCATCCGGCAGTGGCTACAGCGGCGTTCGGTCGTCTTCCCGCCGCCCGGCGTGACCGGCTCCGGACGACGCACCGGCGCGATCACCGTCTCGCCCGCATCGAGGTCCGCAGCGTGGAGGGCCGCTGGCTGCGCGTCGTGCGAGTCGGGCGGGGCGACGCGCGTCGCGTCCACATCCGCTTCCATGCCGGAGAAGGCGGCCGCGTCGTGCGAGGAGCGCCCGGATGGAGCGATCACCGTGGCGGAATCGTCCTCGCTGCCGTGAGACGGGCCGGGCGGTGGGTTGACCGGAATCGGCGGCACGAAGGCGAGGGGCTGATTGACGATTGGCGCGACGGGCAAGGCGCGCAGATTCGCCTCCATCTGGAGGACTTGCTGTTCGTGATCGTACAAGCGGCGGCAGGTGGCGAGCACAATCGGGTCGCGCATCTGGCCTTGCAGGACGAGGCTGTACAGGTATTCGCCGATCTCCGCCGCGATCTGCGGTCGCTGCTCGCGCAGCATCCGCAGCGCCGCTTCGAGTTGGACGCGCTGGCTCTCGCCCTCGTGCGTTAACGGCACCGGATAGGGCGACCACGGATAGCCCGGCGTCCCTGCCATACTCTCCTCCTGTGTCGGTCCCCTCGGTGGCGCGTCGCGCGTGCGCAGCCGAATGGCGCTAGTATAGCAAACGCAAAATCGCCGTGCCGCGCAACAGGAAAGCACAAGGATATGCCGGAGAAAGACTGGGGACTGAGATGAGCGACTTCGACGCCCTGCTCGGCGAATCGCTCGCCCCGGCGCACATCTCGTACGATGCCGCGATGCGCTTGTGGGAAGCGTGGCTCGCCGCGTATCCGCTGCCGACGAACGCCGCCCTCGATGCCCGCCTCGCCGATCCCGGCACCCGCGCTGGGTTTGCCGCGCTCTGCCGGGCACGCGGCATCTACCATTTCCCAACGGTGGAGTTCGTCGCCGCTCTCACCGCATTACTGCGACGGCTGCCCGCGCCGTATGTAGAAGTCGGCGCGGGGCAGGGCGATCTGGCCCGTGCAATCCGCGCGGATGGTCTCCCCATCGTCGCTAGCGACGACGGCACATGGTGGTCGGATTCCTTACCGGACGATGTTGCCCGGTGCGATCTATCAACTGCCCTGGCACGGTATCGCCCTACTTCGGTGCTCTGTGTCTGGCCGCCGCGCGCGACAGATTGGCCCGCGCTTTTCCGCGCCGCGTCGACCGTCCAATCCTATCTGCTCATCGGTGATGGGCCGCGCGGCATGACGGGCAACGTGGCGGCGTGGGAGGATGCACCGGGTTGGCGGCATCGGTGGCTGCCGCATCTCGCCGCGCTCGGTCGCTGCCGCCTCGACGCGGACGGCGCGCTGCATACCCGCGCATTGCTCGTCCGGCGTGGCGAGGCGGTCTGATCTCGCTCAGGTCATCGGCACGGACGTGACCGTCCCATCGGGCGATCGCTCCTCAGTCGGTGCGCGATAGGGGTGTTGGTCATCGCGACCATCGAGCCGAAGACGACACCGAGCGCGGCGCCGACGACCGCGCCACCAATCGTCGCGCCCGCGATGTTCGCAGTCGTGTGCGCGGCGACCAGCAGCGCGGCAAGGAGGGTCGCACCGCCGCCGACGAGCGCGCCGAGCAACACGCCCCACCCCGCGCCGGCCTCCGCCTGTCGTAGCGTCGCCTCCATCGCCGGGTCGCCCGCCCCCACATGGCCGATGCTGCCATCGAGGGCGAACATGCCGCCGAGTACCGCGCCGTAGATGAGGTGGAGGATGACATTGCCGATCACCGGCAGCGGCCCCGCGCCGATCTTGACACCGAAGAGACCACCACCGACGAGCGGCAGGAAGACGACGAGCGAGAGGATCGCCGGCGGCAGCACGAAGATGATGCCGCGCAGCCAGCCGGGGAAGGCGATCAGGCGGTCATTCGCGTCCCAGGCGAAGACGAGCGCCCAGACGATCCCGGCGGCGAGATCGAGCCCGACCACCGCGAGGAGCGACGAGCGGACATTCTCCGTCACGGGGTTGTGCGTCAGCGCGAAGAGCCAGCGTTGGAAGAGATTGCCGCTCGCGTAGCCGAGGCCGAGCGCGAGGCTGTAGGCGATCAGCCCGGCAATCGCCATCGCGGTCGTCGCGACGAAACCCGAGATAACGGCAGGGCCGAACCGCTCCTTCCAGGCACGACGCGGGACGGCGGGGAAGGCGACCGGGGAAGAGATAACCATAGGACACCCCCATACGATGACGGCGGGGGCGGACTGGCGACATTGCCAACCCTGTCTTCGGTGCGCCCGTGGTGCATCCGGTATGCCACATCCCGTGCCACAATTGCCCGATAACTCTCCATAAATCTACACAAAGCGGGGATGAAACCGATTGAACCCCAGAGACGCAGAGATCACAGAGATCGCAGAGGGGAAAGAGGATTGAAGGATGCGTTCTCAATCCTCTCTTTGTATTTCTCTGCGTCCTCTGCGTCCTCTGCGTCTCTGCGGTTCTCCCCGGTTTCTCCCCTCGTTGGTTAGCCCGCTTCGTCGGCGGACTGGAGGAAGCGGCGGATGACCGGCGTCATCTGGGAGAATTCCTTGAGGAAGGCGTCGTGCCCATCCGGGGAGACGAGTTCCCAGTAGCGGGCCGGTGCGCCGAGGGCGCGCAACTCCTCCGCGACGGCGCGGACATGACCGGGCGGGAAGAGGATGTCCGAACTGATGCCGATCATCAGCGTCGGCATCGTCATGCGCCGCAGCGCGTCCGTGTACGACGGGAAGCCGTTGCCGAGGTCGAAGAGGTCCATCGCCCGCGTCAGGTAGAGATAGGCGTTCGCGTCGAAGCGGCGGCAGATGCTGTCCCCCTGGTAGTGGAGATAGCCCTCGATGTCGAACTTGCCGCCGAATGGGGCGTGGCGCGATGGGCGCGTGGCGGCGTTGCGGCCGAAGCGTGCCGTCATCCCCTCATCGCACTGATAGGTAATCATGCCGACCATCCGGGCGATGGCGAAGCCGTCCAGCGGCGGATCGGCAGGATCATAGTCGCCGGCGCGCCACTTCGGATCGGCCATGATCGCGCGGCGACCGACCTCGTTATAGGCGATCCCTTGCGCGTGGAAGCGGCCGGACGCGCCGATGGCGACTACCGCACCCGCGCGCTCCGGGTACGTCACGCCCCACTGAAGCGCCTGCATCCCGCCCAGTGAGCCGCCGACGACCGCGTGCAGCCGTGCAATCCCGAAGGCATCGAGCAGCGCCGCCTGTGCCCGGACCATATCGCGCACCGTGACGGTCGGGAAGGCCATCCGGTACGGCTCGCCCGTCGCGGGATTGAGGCTCAGCGGGCCGGTGCTGCCGTAACAGCCGCCGAGGATGTTCGGGCAGAGGACGAAGAAGCGGTTGGTGTCGATGGCGCGGCCGGGGCCGATCAGGTCGCCCCACCACGGATCGGGCGCGGGCGTCTCGGTCTCCGGGTGCGGCCCGGCGTGCGCTCCGCCCGTTAGCGCATGGAGGACGAGCACCGCGTTGTTCCGCGCGGGCGCGAGCGTGCCCCATGTCTCGTAGGCGATGGTCACTTCCCCCAATGTGCTGCCATTATCGAGCGGGAACGGGAGCAGGTGCTCGGGCAATGGCAGGAAGCGGGTATGCGCGAGGTCCATCCCCTCCGGCCGGTAGGCGGGGAAGGGATCGTCATAGACGAGGAGCGTCCCGGCGGGGTCCGTGCTCGTCGCTGCGACATTATGCATCTGCTCACCTCCGAACCAGAGCGGGTACCGGAAAAACGAAAACGCCAATACTCACCCCACGGGGCGAGCGATTGACGCGCAACGCTCACGGTACCACCCTGTTCACCGTGGCCTCGCAGCCACGGCCTCGACGGGTACGGCGCGCCAGAGATGCACGCCCAACCCTCGCCCGGTATCGGGGGCGAACCGACGCGGCCTACTCGGGGGACGTTCGGAGTTCGGAGTTCGATGCGGGGAACCCCCGCGTTCTTCGAACTCCGAACTCCGAACATCGAACGTCCCCCACCATTCAGCCGGTGGCTCTGCGGGCATATCCGGCGGGGTGCGTGCTCCTCGGGCTTCCACCATGCCCCGATTCGCTGCGAGCGTTCCCCCACGGACTCATCCGCGTCGACGCCATGCGGGGCTAGAATGACAACCGCCATCGCAGATTATTACTGCAATGGCGGCTCCTCCCAGCATCTCTCGTATCTCGCCCTGACGGGCAGGAGTTGGCACCTTAGCCGCATGTCTGATCGGACATGCCGCCGGTTGCCGGGCTTCAACGGGCCTTTTACCCTCCACCGCTCTGGATACGAGCCGCGTTCACTTGTTAGCGCAAAGCATAGCAGCGCCGGTGCGTTTTCGTCAAGCGCGGTTCGCGGTGATGAAAGGGCGGGGAACCTCACCCCCCAGCCCCCTCTCCATTGCGATGGAGAGGGGGAGAAATGCGGGGAAAGAGTTCCGTTTATGGTAAGCCACGGCACTTCGCGCGCGGCACCCCTCGCCATCGCAATGGAGAGGGGAGGGGTTGAGCTTCCCCGCCGAAACGCTTACCTGGCCCTCATGCCATCATTACCTATTCCCTATGGCGATGGGCTAAACTGACTGCGGTAGGGCAAGTACATCGCGGCGTTGCTCTTCCCACCGCCGCTTCCCGCCTCCTGAATTGTCCTCCCACTCCCTCTTCCCGCGCCGGTGGGGTGCTCCCGACCTCACCGGTGTCTCTTTGTGCCCGCGCGTGCTATTGTGTCGTCAATTGAACGATCCGCTTTGCGCGAAGGACGGTGCAACATGGTCATCGAGAGCCGGGCCGACATCAACGGATTACGCCGCGCCAACCGCGCCACCGCGCGCCTGCTCAAGCATCTCGCCCGCATGGCGAAACCCGGCGTGACGACGGGCGCGCTGGACGACTTCGCGATGGCGTACATGGCGAATCTCGGCGCGATCCCGGTCTTCCACACCGAGGAGGGCTTCCCCGGCTGCATTAATACCTCCGTCAACGATGTCGCGCTGCATGGCGTCCCCGGTGCGTACGTACTGCGCGCGGGCGATGTGCTGAGTATCGACGCCGGCATGGTGCTCGATGACTACTGCGGCGACGCGACGATCACCGTGGCAATCGGCGCGGTGACCCCCGAGCGGCAGCGGTTGATCGAGGCGACGCGCGGCACGATGCAGGCGGGCATCGCCGCAGCCGTCACCGGCAACCGCGTCGGGGACATCGGCCACGCGATGCAGCAGTATGCCGAGGGGCGCGGCTACGGCGTCTTCCGCAACTTCACCGGGCATGGCGTCGGCCATAAGATGCACGAAGCGCCGGAGATTCCCTTCGTCGGCAAGGCAGGCACCGGCCCCGTGCTCCGCGAGGGATTGGTCATCACCATCGAGCCGGTGATCGCCGAGCGGTCGCCGCGCTGCTACACCGATGCCGACGGCTGGAGCGTCCGCACCGCCGATGGCGGCTGTGCGGCGCAGTTCGAGCACACCGTGATGGTCACGTCGCGCGGCGCACAGATTCTTAGCCAGGTGTAGCAGCGCTGGGACGATCCAATGGATGAACAGGCATGGTCACTGCCGCGCGCCCCGCGCTGCCGCGCCGCGGACTACCACGGCGCCCCACACAGGTCGATGAGCCCCTCACACGGCCAGGCGTCGATCGGCGCCACTGCGGGGAGGACCATTGCTGGCAGGGTGTGTTCCGCCCACGCACCGGTTATCCGGTCCCGCTCGCGCGTCGATTGCGGCATTCGGCGCCAGCCAACGCTCGTATAGAATCCGGCCACCGCTTCCAGGCAATTCAAGAATCCGAACGGGACCGGTATCTCGGTGCAGAGGATCGTGTGGAACTCTCTCATCAAGCGGCGACCGAGACCCTTCTGTTGCCAATCCGGATGTGTCGCCACCTCCCCAACCCCGGCGACCACGATCTCTCGTCCGCCAACGCGTATCACACGCCGTTCGAAATCGAGATGCGCGACCATCTCACCATCGTCGCCTTCCAGCCAGAGCCGGTATTCGGGCCGCGCCCCCCAGTACGATGCCACCGCGAAGATCTCCGCAGTCTGCGGGAACGCCGCGATGAGCAAACGCTTGATCGCATCGTGATCGGCGTCTGCGAGCGCGTCTTCCTTTACCAGTCGACGGTGCATTTCATCTCCAGGAATCAATGGGCGCCCGTTGGACAACCCGTCGCTCCGACCAATACGGCATTCAGGCAATCGCGTCGATCAGCCATCTCTCTTCTCTGTCTCCGCTGCGCTACGTCATCTCGTTCCGCGTCAGCCAGCGCTTGGGCATCTTGCAGATCATCGTGTAGGCGGGGTCGAAGACATTGCCGAGGTCGTATGCGACGGTCTGACCCATCAGGATGCTCGCGGCGCGGGCGTCGAGGCCGTAATCCTCGCCCAGCCAGCGGAGCATCTCGCTCGTCGCGTGCTGCAACGCTTGGTCGAGCGGGCGGGCGTTGCCGACGGTGAAGATGTAGTCGGCGTTTTCGCCGCGCGGCCAGGTAATCTTCTTCCCTTTGATGACGCGCAGGCGGACTTCCATCTCGAACGAGGTTTCGATGCCGGTGCCGACGATCTCGCCGTCCCCTTGCAGCGCGTGGCCATCCCCAATATGGAAGAGCGCGCCGGGGACGGCGACGGGGAAGGAGACCGTGACACCCTCGGTGAAGCCGCGATAGTCCATGTTGCCGCCGTGCTGCGCGGAGGTCGCGGTGGAGATCGCCTCGCCACCGGCCGGCGCGACGCCGAAGCAGCCGACCATTGGCGCGAACGGCAGGACGAGATCGCGCAAGGTATCAGGCGGCGCGATCAGTGTCCGCGTGCCGCCGAAGATATTGGCGGGCGGGTCCATCAGCGCGACGGTGCGCTTTTCGCGGTCAATCCGCCAGA
>JBPCMC010000160.1:0-15963 GCA_051002645.1 Thermomicrobiales bacterium | reverse complement strand
GCGACACGCAGGTAGACTCGCATCTCGATCTGCCGACGATCCCGCACGATCTCGACCGGCTCCGGGCGGTCGAACTACCCCCCTTCGCCGCCGCGATCCGCGCCGGGGTGCCGTTGGTGATGACCTCGCATATCCGCTTCCCCGCGTTGGAGCCGGACGGCCTGCCCGCCACGCTCTCGCCCCGCATCCTCACCGGACTCCTGCGCGACGAGATGGGCTTCGATGGCGTCATCATCAGCGACGCGATGGTGATGAAGGCGATCGGCGATTACTATGGCGTCGTCGCGGGGAGCGTGCAGGCGGTGATCGCGGGGAACGACATCGTCCAGCCATTCAGCCTGCCTGACGAACCCGCCGTCGTCGCCGGTCTGCGCGACGCCGTGCGCGACGGTCGGTTGCCGATGGCGCAACTGGACGCCTCCGTCCGCCGCATTGTGTACCTGAAGCAGTGGCTCGCGGAGCAGCCGGGCGTCGGGATCGAGGCGGTCGGTACACACGGCGCGCTCGTTCGCGAGGCGGCTGAGGCGAGCGTGACGCTGCTCGACGGGCGGGCGCGCGCGCTCCCGCTTGCCGCCGATACGTCCATTGAGGTGATCGAATTTGCGCTCCAATCGATGCACGCCGCCGAGGAAGGGCAGGCTGCGCCGTCGCCCCTGCGCGATGCGTTCCAGCAGCAGTTCGCGAACGTACAGGGCATCGCGCTCGACGCCACCAATCCGGCTGCGGACGACCTCGCCGCCGCGCTCCGGTTGGCAGCCGAGGCGAGCGTCGTGATCATCGGCACGCGGGACGCCAACCTCTTCCCGGCGCAGCGGGCGGCGATTGACGCCCTCCAAGCAGTGAATCGTCCAACCATCTTCGTCTCGATGCGCGCCCCGTATGACCTCGCGGATTTCCCCTGGGCCGCCGCCCGCATCGCCACCTACGGCGACCTGCCCGCCTCACTGACGGTTGCCGCCGCGATTTGTGCGGGCGCGCAGTCACCGCGCGGTCACTTGCCAGTCAGTGTCGACTCGCTCTATCCTCTCGGGCACGGCCTCACTGATCTGCCGGTGTAAGGGAGGAGATTGAAATGCGCATCGCGGTGATCGCCGATATTCATGGCAATTGCGTCGCGCTCGACGCGGTACTGGCTGACGTGCGGGCGCACGCCGTCGATCAGATTGTCTGCCTGGGCGACGCGGTACAGGGCGGCCCGCAACCGGCTGTGGTGGTGACGCGCCTGCGGGAGGCGGCATGTCCGGTCGTCGCCGGTAACGCCGATGCCTTCCTGCTGAGCGGCGACGACGGCAACGAATCAGTGACGGCGCAGCAGCAAGCGGCGCGGGGGTGGTCGCTCGCACAACTCTCCGAGGCGGATCGCGCCTTCATCGCGGCGTTCCAGCCGACGGTCGAGATTGCCCTGCCGGGCGACCGGCGTTTACTCTGCTTCCACGGCTCCCCAACCTCGTTTCACGAGATCATCTTCCCGGATACCCCGGAAGACGCGGTGCGCGGAATGCTCGGGCCATATCTGCCCGCGACCCTGACGGGCGGGCATACGCATTTGCAGCAGATACGCCGCCTCGATGACTCGCTCTTCTTCAATCCGGGCAGCGTCGGCTTCGTCTACAACACCCGCCAGTCGGGAGGCAATCTGCACGCCGACCCATGGGGGGAATATGCCATCGTCTCCGCAGACGAGGCGCGGTTCAGCATCGAGTTCTGCCGCGTCCCTTTCGATGTCGCGGAGTGGAGACGTGTCACGCTCGCCAGCGGCATCCCCGACGCCGCGACAATGGCGATGCGCTACGGATGATAGGCATCAAGTGTCAGGCATGTGGATTATCGAAGTTCCGTAGCAGAGAATACACGGCAGCGCTTTTCAGACAGAATGGCCCAATCAGTAGAGGCGGTGCTCGAACCGCCCCTGTCTCGCCGCACCGGTATCTGCGGGGGAAGATAATCGACCGGGACAGGCCGGGGAGGGCGGTTCGAACACCGCCTCTACCCACGCATCATGTCATCGCTCTTGAACCGAGTATGGGCAGGATAGGAAGTGGAGAAACGGTGCAATACCTTGTTGTGGTCGAAAAGGCCGGTACGAACTACTCCTCCTACGCACCGGATGTGCCCGGCTGCGCGGCGACGGGCGATACCATTGAGGAAACCATCGAGCACATGCAGGAAGCGCTACGGGTTCACCTGGAGGCGATGATGCGGGATCATGAACCGCTCCCACACCCGTATTCCGTACTCGCGGTAAGTGTCGAAGTGCTGGAGGCGGCGTTGGTCTAATTCATGGAACCCGTTCCGCGCCGCTCCCGCACCGCAACGAAAAGTGAGGGGCTTTTTTGTGCCTGTTCATCCCTCAGACGCATGGTACGATGCCGCGTATCGGCATGCGGGCGAAGATGGAGGGCAACGTATGGAGCAGAAGCAGCGGTTGGCGGCGCGGGTGGGGGTGTTCGGGATCGGGCTGGCCGCGTACTGGCCGCAGTTTCCGGGGCTGCGCGAGCGGTTAGTCGGCTATCAGCGCGATGTCGAGGTACACCTGACCGAACTTGGCGCGGAGGTGATCTCCGCCGGGCTGGTGGACACGCCGGTTGCCGGGCGGGAGGCGGGCGAGCGGTTCGCGCGGGAGAACCTCGATCTGCTCGTCTGCTACATCGGCACGTACGCGACCTCCTCGCAGGTGCTGCCCGTCGTGCAGCAGCAACACGCGCCGGTGCTCGTCCTCAATCTGCAACCTGTCGCGGCGCTCGACTACGAACGTACCGACACGGCGGAGTGGCTGGCGAACTGTACCGCCTGCTCGGTGCCGGAACTGGCCGGACTCTTCGCCCGCGCCTGCATCCCCTTCAATGTCGTCACCGGCACGCTCTACGATGATGGCCGCGCCTGGGGCGCGATCGGCGAGTGGGTGACAGCGGCGGGTGTCGCGCGGACAGTGCGGCGCGCCCGCTTCGGCTTCCTCGGCCACACCTATCCGGGGATGCTCGACATGCATACCGACATCGCCATGCACCAGGCGCAACTCGGCACGCACATCGAACTGCTGGAGATGGAGGACCTGCAGACGCGTGTGGACGCGGCGACGGACGCGGCGGTGGCGGCGAAGGAGGCGGAAATCCGCGCGCTCTTCACCTTCGCCGAACCGGGCAGCGATGCCATCGCCGCGCCCGTCACGGATGAGGCGCTGAACCGCTCCGCCCGGATCGCTTGCGGCCTCGACCGGATGGCGGACGACTTCGCGCTGGACGGCCTCGCCTACGACTATCGCGGGCTGGACAACGGCCCGTTCGAGCAGTTGGCGGCAGGGTTGATCGTCGGCAACTCGCTCTTGACGGCGCGCGGCATCCCGGCGGCGGGCGAGGGCGATCTGCAGACCTGCGTGGCGATGCTGATGCTGGATCGTCTCGGCGTCGGCGGCTCGTTCACGGAGTTCATGGCGATGGACTTCAACGACGACATCCTCCTGATGGGTCACGATGGCCCTGGCCACCTGGCGATCAGCGACGCTCCGCCGACGCTCCGCGCCCTGGAAGTCTTCCACGGCAAGCGGGGCGGCGGCCTCTCAGTCGAGTTCACCGTCAAGACGGGTCCGATCACCATTCTTGGCCTGACGCAGACGGCGGACGGCCACCTGAAACTGCTGGCGGCGGAAGGCGAATGCGTCCCCGGCCCGGTTCTCCGCACCGGCAACACGAACTCGCGTCTCAAATTCGCTGGTGGCCCGGCCGCCTTCATCGAACACTGGTGCGCCGAGGGCCCGACCCATCACGTCGCCCTCGGTCTCGGCCACCAGACGAGCACCCTCCGCAAACTGAGCCGTGTGCTGGGTATCGATCTGGCGGTCGTCGAGTAACGTAGTGGGCAGTGGGCGGTGGACGGCTCCCACTCTGCTCACTGCCCACTGCCCACTCGCGACTGAAAGGAGCATTCCCATGAAGCGTGTCTGTTTCCTCTTGCAGGTCCGACCGGAGCGGTTGGACGAGTACAAGCGGGAGCATCGGGCGGTCTGGTCACCGATGCTGGCGGCGCTGCGCGAGACGGGCTGGCACAACTATTCGCTCTTCCTGCGGGATGACGGCCTACTCGTCGGCTACTTCGAGACGCCGGGCCTCCAGGCCGCACTCGATGGTATGGCGGCGCGGGAGATCAACGCCCAATGGCAGGCGCACATGGCCCCCTTCTTCGTCGATCTCGGCGGCCGCCGCCCTGATGAGGGCTTCCTGCGGTTGGAAGAGATTTTTCACCTCGATTGATCGCGCGCGACGATCAGGGCTCGATGCCGATGATTCTCCGGGTCTCTTCCGCAGTTGCCGGTTCGCGTCCGACCTGGCGCGCGGCGATGACCGCCCAATCGACCATCGCAGCGTTACTTGGTGCAAGAGTGCTGTCCGGCAGGTGAATCGCGTCCTCAAAGCCGACGCGGATATGGTCGCCCATCATGAGCGCCCGATGGATGACGGCGTATCCGGCCTGACCATTGCCGTGCCCCGCGTGCGCTGCCGTGAGGAAATGCTCGCGCAGTTGCCGCGCGATGAGATCGTAGTTTTCGACGGTTGAGGGCGCGACTTGTCGTCCCCCGCCGTAGGTGGGGCTGTCCAGTTCTACCAGGAACCACGGGCGCGTCGGGAGCAGCCGATCATCCCGCAGTGTGACCGCGTTACTGACGAACCCGAGGTCCATCACCCCGAGTTCGGGAATGATGCCGCGATGTTGGCATTGCATCAGCACAGCGGCGATCTCCTCGTATGTGTTGGGGAAATGGACTGTGGTTCGGCCGCGCGCCGCCGTCTCCCACGCGACAATGTGGCCGAGATTAATCGAGATCATATGCGGCTTCGTCTCTGGGGCAGCGGAGAGCGCGGTAAGGAGATCAAGGATTACCGCGATTGGCTGGTTGGCGGGGCGGATCGAGGTGATGCTGATGAGCACGCCGGGTGCGATGGCGTGGATACGGCGGAGGGTGTCGCGATACCAGGCGGGATCGGCGCTCCATGCCCCGTCCGCATCCTGGGCGTGAATATGGATAACCTGTGCCCCCGCATCGGCACAGCGGCGCGCCTCGTCGGCAACCTCGTCGGGCATGATTGGCACGGCCGGATGTTCGCGGCGGCTCCGGCCACCGTTCAGTGCCGCCTCGATCACGACGGTATCATGCATCTGCACCATACCTGCTTCCTCGCACCGCATCAATCGTACAGCAGGTAGGGGCGGCGCTGCTCGGCGAAAGCGGTGAGGCCGGACTCCCAACCGGCGTCGATGTCGGCGAGGGGGATTTGTTCGGTCAGTTGCTCGCGGAGGGTGCGCGTGCCGGCGATCACGTCGAAGGGGAAGCGGTCGTGGACGTACTCATACGGCGGCTCCTTCCAGATCGGCGTGGAGGGGTCCTGCGCGATCATCGCGCGGAGTACGGCGATGCCGGCGAGGGCGGCGGGGAAGCGGTCGCGCTCCGTGACGTGCAGTTGCACGCCGCCGCAGACTGCCCTGGCGTGTTTCTGGAAGGTCGGCTCGAAGTAGCAGGGGCGGAAGATGACGCCAGGCAGTTCCTCCCGCGCGAGGGCGACGGCGAGGGCGTGCGGGTCGATATGCGGCGCGCCGATCAATTCGAAGGGGCGGGTGGTGCCGCGCCCCTCGGAGATGGTCGTGCCCTCGACATGCACTGCGCCGGGGAAGACGGTCGCGCTGTCGAGCGTCGGTATGTTCGGGGACGGGAAGACCCACGGCGCGCCCGATTGATCGTGCCACATCGCGCGACGCCACCCTTCCATCGGCACGACGGTCAGGTCGCAGCCGATGCCGAACTCCTCGTTGAACAGGCGCGCCAGTTCCCCGATGGTCATGCCGTGGCGCGTCGGCAGCGGGTAGAGGCCGACGAAGGATTCGTGCCCCGGTTCGAGCAGATTGCCGTCGATCTGCACACCATTGATCGGGTTTGGCCGATCCAGCACGACGACGCGCTTGCCCGTCTCCCGCGCGGCCTGCATGGAAAGCGCCATCGTATAGATGAAGGTGTAGATGCGCGTGCCGACATCCTGCAAGTCCACCACGAGGGTATCGACATCCGCCAGCATCTCCGGCGTCGGCTTCCGTTGTGCGCCGTAGAGGGAATAGACGGGCAGGCCGGTGCGCGCGTCGGTGAAGCCCTCCCACTCGATCATGTCGTCCTGCGTCTGTCCCCAGATGCCATGTTGCGGCCCGAAGAGAGTCGTCAGGTTGATGTCGCCGTGCGCGTGGAAGAGGTCGGCGGCATGGCGGTAGCGATGGTCCACCGAGGCGGGGTGGCAGATCAGCCCCACCCGCGCGTCCCCAAGCGTCGTCTGCGGGTCATCGAGCAGTACGTCCAGACCGAGTCGCATATCATTTCCTCTCTTCTTCGCTGCCCGTCATTGGGGTGCCAGACCAGTATCGACGGGCTACCGATTCATTACCGGCGTATCGGCGGTGGAAAGGGGCGTTGAATCCAACTGCCTGCCGGATTCCATTCATACAATGCGCCCGCGCGCTGCAATCCCGCCGCAATGAATACATCGAGCGCTTGCGCCTCGGCATAGTTGGAGAGATTGTCGGGCAAGACGAGGATACCGCGATGCGGGTCCGCGACATGCCAGCGATGCAATGCGTCGTGCAGGAGAATGAAATCGCTGCCATTGTACGTGACCAGTATCCAATCGTTCCGGCGTGCTGTGAAGAGATGAACGTCGTCGCGTTCGCCTTTCAAGCCTTCGTCGAGATACGTGACAACGGCGTATCCGGCCGCTTCGACGAATGGGACGATTTTCAGGGAGACGTTCTCGTCCAGGTAAAACGTCGGCATGTGAAGTTAAGCGACGCTGACACGGTTTGCCGCGCGGCGTGCGTCAATTGCTTCCCGATAGTTCGTGTAGTAAGCCAGCGCAGCCCGGACCGCGTCGGGCGGAAGGTCGTAATCCGCCGCCGCTTGCTCGATGTCGCCGTTCGCCGCTTCGAGGCGACCAATAATTGCCCAGACCGCGATGCCGAACTCCTTGATTTGTGCCTCATCGAGTCGGGGACGGCGCGGGTCCAATTCGATATATTGCTCGATGAGCGCATCGGGCCTCTTCCGCATCTTTGGCATCGCCCGAAACCTTTCCGGTATATCGGTAACGTTCTCGTATCGAGCACGGTTCATCGTGCCATGATACGGTCTGGGAGGGGCGTGAGCAATTGCGTGCGTGATATCGTGTGAACAGAGAAGCCGCCGCCAGAGGAACGCGCGTATTGTGCCATCATTTCTCGCGGATGCACGCTTCGAGTTGCTCCAAAATTGGCCGATTCCGCTCCACGAGCGCGCGCACTTCCCGCACTTTCGCGGCATCATGGGCGCTGAGGTGCAGTGTCCCTTCTCGCGCGAACAAGACTTCGGTATAGCTCTCCGTCACAGGCCAATCGGTGAGGAAATCCATCCGACTCTCGATGTCCCATTCATGCCACTCGGCGACGAGTTCGGAGAGTTGCCCCCATTGACCGGCGACATATTCACAGAGCCAATCGAAGGAGATGTGGTCAGTTGGGGTTGTCGTTACTTGAGCCATACGGCGTCCTTCGGAATACGGACGTTGTCCATCGAACTGAACTGATACCCACTGATGAGCATACCACGATCGGCGCGGTACACAACGAGGAGATTTGGCAGTGCGCCCGGTCCCATCTGGCGAGAATCGAGGACCCTCTTTGTCGGCACGATTGCTACGGCGATATCCCTCATCCCCCATTGGCGATAGAGCGCGATCTGAACCTCCGGGTCGCGTGCGGCCCGATGGAGGCTTTCAAGATATGCGTCGATAGTTGTGCCTGTTGCCCATTGTCTTTCGACCTCGACATGTTGGATGAAGTGCAAAGCGAGCGAAGTCATGTGCGCGCCAGGGATGATCCCCCGAAAACCGGGGCCACGTTGGGCAACAGGCACGTTCTGCATATCCCGATTGAACGGCGCGCTCGCGATCCGGTCAATGATGAGGCGGATTTCCTGTTCAGTTGCTGGGCGCGGGCGGGCGATGAGTTCATGAATCAGCAGGTCAGCAGGATGTGGATCGTCGCTGACAGTCATCGGGCATATCTTTCTTCGCGATGCATGAACCGCTACCGGGTGCCGTCCCTCCGGGTTTGTCCCGTCCGGGATGATGGAGCCAGGATCATATCGTGAAGCGCGTTCCGATACGACAGGAACGCTCGGCTCCGGGTACACTGACGAATCGATCGTCGTGTCATGGGCGTGCGATGGAGAAAGTGCGAATGTCGACCGATCCTGCAATTGATCTCGGCGCGCTGGAGACGGAGAGGCGAAATCCGGCGACGGAGGGAATCGACCGGATGAGCGCGCTGGAGATCGCGCGGGCGATGAACGCGGAGGACGCGACGGTCGCGGGCGCGGTCCAGCGAGAGTTGCCGCAAATCGCGGCGGCGATTGAGGGCATCACCGCGCGGCTGCAGCGGGGCGGGCGGCTCATCTACATGGGCGCGGGCACGTCGGGCCGGCTCGGAGTGCTCGATGCGTCTGAGTGCCCGCCGACGTTCAGCACACCGCCGGAACAGGTCGTCGGCTGGATCGCGGGCGGGCCGGGGGCGCTCACCCGCTCCATCGAGGGCGCGGAGGACAGCGCCGAGGCAGGTCGGACGGACGCCGAACGGCTTGGCGTCTCCGGAGCGGACGTACTGGTCGGCATCGCGGCGAGCGGACGGACGCCCTACGTCCTCGGCGCGGTGGCGTTCGCGAAGGAGCGGGGCGCATTGACGGTCGGGCTGGCCTGCAACGGTGGCACGCCATTGGCGCGGGCTGTTGACATCATGATCGCGCCCGTCGTCGGGTCGGAGGTAATCGGCGGCTCGACGCGACTGAAGGCGGGGACGGCGCAGAAGATGGTCCTCAACATGCTCAGTACCGGCACGATGATTCTGCTCGGCAAGACCTTCGGCAACCTGATGGTCGATGTGCAGGCGACGAACGGCAAACTGCGCCGCCGCGCGGTCGCTATCGTGGCGCAGGCGACCGGCCTGCCTGACACGGAGGCGGAAACGCTGCTGCGGGCCTCGCACGACGAGGTGAAGACCGCCATCGTCGCCGCGCTCGCAGGCATCCCACCACCCGAAGCGCGCGCACGGCTCGCGGCGGCCGGCGGCGTTGTGCGCGCTGCATTGGAGCATGGCGCATGACCGAGATGCGAGGAGGGGACCATTTCCTTGGTGTGGATGGCGGCGCATCGAAGACGCTGGCGGTGATCGTCGATGCGCGGGGGCGCGAAGTCGGGCGGGGCGTCGCGGGGAGTGGTAATCAAGCGGCGGTCGGGCTGGAACGGGCCGTGGCGAGCATCCGCGACGCGGTGGGCGCGGCAACGCGGCAGGCGGGGGCGGACGCGCCGTTCCGCGCCGCATGGATTGGCCTGGCGGGGGTGGATCGCCCGAATGACCGCGACCGGCTTTTGCCTCACCTTAATGTGCTGGCCGCTCTGGTGCGCCTGACGAATGACGCGGAACTGGCGCTCACCGGGTTGGATGGCGCGGTCGGTGTGGCGGTGATCGCGGGCACCGGCTCCATCGCGGTCGGGCGCGACGCGGCGGGCACGATGGCGCGCTCCGGCGGCTGGGGTCACATCATGGGCGACGAGGGGAGCGGCTATGAACTGGGCCGGCTCGCCCTCAAAGCGGCGGCACGGGCGGCGGACGGGCGCGGGCCGCAGACGGCGCTCCTGCCCGCGATCATGGCGGCATGGCGGCTCGCCCGCCCGGACGCGATGATCGACCGCGTCTACCCGGAGGGCGACAAGGGGCTGATCGCGCGCCTCTCGGCGCTCGTCTTCGCGGCGGCGCGGGAGGGGGACACGGTCGCGCAAGGGATCGTCCATGACGCGGCGGTCGAACTGGCCCTGACGGCGCTGGCGGTCGGGGAAATGTTGGATTTTCCCGACCGCAGGCTGCCTCTCGCTCTGGCCGGTGGCCTGCTGCTGCACGAGGGGGAGTACCGGGCGATGATGCTGCGGCGCATCCGGCGGCGCAGAGCGGTCGGGCAGATCGCGCTCGTCGCGGAGCCAGCGCTAAGCGCGGCGCGGGCCGCCGTCCGATTGACGGGAGCGACGCCGTGAGCACATTCGTCGTTCGTGGCGACATCCTCCTTGGGGAGGGCTTCACGTACGGTGCATTGCGCATCGAGGCCGGCCGTATCGCCGGCATCGAACGGCTGCCAACCGGCGCTATGCGCGAGTCGCCGCGCTACGAGGCGGCATACATCGCCCCTGGTTTTGTTGATCTGCAAGTCAATGGCGGCTTCGGCGCCGAGGTGGGCGAAGACCCCGAGGCGATCCGCACGCTCGCCGCCCGGCTGCCGGAGACGGGTGTTACCGCTTTTCTGCCGACCGTCATCACGTCTCCGGCTGCCTTCTACCCGAAGGCCGTCGCGGCATTTGAGGCAGCGAAGGACGCGCCCGGCGCGCGACTGCTCGGCCTCCATATCGAGGGACCGTTTCTCTCGCCGGAGCGGCCCGGCGCGCACCGTCACGACCTGATCGAGCATGCCGATCCGCGCCTGCTGGGCGTACTGTTCGCAAGCGATGCCGTGCGCCTCGTCACACTGGCGCCGGAGCGACCCGACGCACCTGAACTGATCCACAGATTGAAAGAGCGTGGCATCCTTGTCAGCCTCGGGCACACCGACGCCACGTATGAGCAGTTTGAGGCGGGCGTCGATGCGGGCGCGCGGATGGCGACGCATCTTTACAACGCGATGTCGCCGTTTGGGCACCGCGCGCCGGGGGCGATCGGCGCGGCCTTGCTCGATGACCGCATCACGGTCGGTGTGATCGCGGACGGCGTGCATAGCCACCCCGCCAGTATTGCGCTCGCTTTCCGCATCAAGCACGCGTTGCACACCGCGCTCGTCACCGACATGATGGCGGCAGCGGGAATGCCACCGGGCGCCTACGTGCTCGGCGGGCAAGCGGTGATCGTCGATGGCGCCTCGGCACGGCTAGCCGATGGGACGCTGGCCGGATCGCTCCTGACGATGGATCAGGCGGTGCGGAACATGATGCAATGGACCGACGCAACGCCGGTCGATGCGCTACGGATGGCGAGTGAGGTACCGGCCCGGCTTATGGGGCAAGGAGGGTGTATCGCTGTCGGCGCGGATGCTGACCTCGTCCTGCTCGACCGAGACTTTCGGGTGCAGGCAACGATTATCAAGGGCGACGTCGTTTACGAGCGGGGGGCGGCATGAATGGCGCGCTGATGGCGGCGGAAATCGCGGAGCAGCCGGCGGTCTTCGCGCGTATCCTGCGGGATGGGCACGGGCGTATCCGCTCGGTCGCGGAGGCGGTGCGGGCGCGCCAGCCGCGCTTCGTCCTCTTTGTGGCGCGGGGGACATCGGACCATGCGGCGCTCTACGCGAAGTATCTCGTCGAGACGCGCCTCGGGCTGCCTGCCGGGCTTGCCTCGCCGTCCACGATGACGATTTACGACGCGCGCCCCGCGCTGCGCGATGTGCTCGTGCTCGCCATCAGCCAGTCCGGTTCGTCGCCGGACCTGCTCGACCCGCTTGAGCGGGCGCGGGCGGCGGGCGCGATCACCGTCGCCGTCACGAACGCGCCGGACTCGCCCCTCGCGGGCGCGGCTGAGTACCATCTGGACGTGCTGGCCGGGCCCGAGCGGGCGGTGGCGGCAACGAAATCGTACACAGCGGAATTGCTCACCCTCTATCTCTTCATCGAGGCACTGGCGGGCGGCGATGGCGACGCGGCGCGGGCCTTGCCGGAGCGGGCGGCGACCGTGCTGGCGCGCGAGGAGGAGGTGGCGGCGCTCGCCGTGCGCTACCGCTTCGCGGAGCAGATGGTCGTGACGGCGCGGGGCTATAACTACCCAACGGCGCGCGAGGTTGCGTTGAAACTGATGGAGACGAGTTACCTCGTCGCCCACGCCTTCTCCGGCGCGGACCTCCTGCACGGCCCGATGGCGATGATCGAGCGCGGCTTCCCGGTGATCGCCATTGTGCCGGAGGGTCCGGGTGGTGCGGCATTGCGGCCCGTGCTCGAACGGCTGCGCGAGCGTGAGGCGGACATGCTCATTGTCGGCGACCCGGTCGCCGCACGTCTCGGCACGGTGGGTCTCCCGCTGCCGGATGCCGGGCCGGAGGTACTCACGCCGCTGCTGACGATCCTGCCGATGCAGCAGTTCGCCTGGTATCTCGCCCGCCAGCGCGGCGCCGACCCTGACCAACCGCGCGGCCTGCAGAAGGCTACCCAGACGTGGTAGACAGGTATCCATCGGAGTAAAAACCAAGAAGGCACGAATCGCGGGCATCTCCGTCCGCGACTCGTGCCTTCCAGATTGCGCGCTTATGCGCCCATTTGTGTGGTGCGCTCGGGTTCGATGACGATGATGACGCGCTCGTCGCCGGGGCGGTGCCAGGGGTATTTGTCCTGGTTGAGATACTTCTTCGCCATCGAGTTGATGAAGTCGAGGTTCGGGTCCTCCTCTACATCGACGACGCGGCCGCGGATTTCGAGATAGCGATAGGGGTTGGCCGGATCCACGATGGAGAGGGCGACGCGCGGGTCGCGCTGGAGATTGTGGAGCTTCTGGCGCGTCTTAGTCTGGCTGAAGCGGACGTGCGTGCCGTCCCAGCCGAACCAGACGGGGGTCACTTGCGGCTCGCCTTTCGGGCCGATGGTGGCGATGTCCGCGAGGGCGGTCGATTCGAGCAGGTCTTCGTAACCGGACGGGATCATGGACGACTCCTTTATACGATGCTGCGCGGTTGCAGTCTTTTCGGTAACGTCGCTCTGTGGCGGCGCATTCCCTTCCTCACCCCCTGCCGCCCATGCTGCCCAGAGGGCGCCCGCACCCGCTCTCCATCGCCCATGGTCCGAGGTAAAGAGAGATTACGGCGGCGATGGAGAGGGGCGCACGAGGGGCAGTATGGTTAGCGATGGGTGGGGGCGAGATCGATCGGCGTGATGGGGCGCAGGCCCGCTTCGATTGCCGCGCGTTGGCCTTCGAGGAAGGGCGGCAGGGCGAGCGATGCACCGAGCGACTCGACCGGCTCGTCGGTCGCGAAGCCGGGGCCGTCGGTGGCGATCTCGAAGAGGACGCCGCCCGGCTCGCGGAAGTAGATGGAGTGGAAGTAGAAGCGGTCGATCTCCGGCGTGACGCGCAGGCCCGCCGCAGCGATTCGCTCGCGCCACGCGGTGTGCTCGGTCTCGTTCGGCGTACGGAAGGCGACGTGATGCACGCCGCCGATGCCGACGTGCGCGTATGGCAGGCTCGGTCGCTCGACGAGATGGACTTCCATGCCGGGGCCGCCCGCGCCGGTGGAGAAGACGTGGACCTCTCCGCTCCCGTCCGCCGCGACAGAGACGCCGGTCTGCCGGAAGCCGAGCACATCGGTGAGCACGCGGGCGGTCGGGGCGAGGGTGCGGACGGCGAGCGTCACGGCGTCGAAGCCGCGAATCGCCATCTCCGGCGAGACGGGACCTTCCGCCCACGGGGTGCCGTCGTACGGCGCGCCGCCGTCGTCAACGAGCGCGAGGGGCTGGCCTTCCAGGTCGGCGAAGGTGATCATCGCGCGCCCGTTCCGCTCCGTGATGTCGCTGTGCGGGATGCCGAAGCCATCCATCCGTGTCGCCCATGCATCGAGCGCGGCACGGCTCGGTACGCGGAGCGCCGTCCGCGTCGTTGTGCCGACGCCGGGATGAGTCGGGCCCGCCTGCGGCCAGTCGAAGAAGGTCATATCCGTGCCGGGGCTGCCGGTGCCGTCCGCGTAGAAGAGGTGATAGGCCGAGACGTCGTCCTGATTGACCGTCTTCTTGACGAGGCGCATACCGAGCGCCTGCGTGTAAAAGGCGACGTTGCGGGAGGTGTCCCCCGTCACTGCCGTCACATGATGAATACCGCCGAGTTCCATGTTGTTCCTCCAAAAAGCCCCGGATTGTCCGTGGTAGCCCACGCTACCGATCTATCGCTGTGCGGCAGGGGCCGCTTGGCGTGCTTGTGCCATCCATTCCTGTGCGGCGCTGAGGTCGCCCTGGGTGAGTCTGTGGCCGCCCGCTTCCCAATGGAGCGTCACCGGCGCGCCGGCCTGCCGCAAGAGCGCCGCCAGCCGCTCCGTTTCCGCCGCCGGTACGATCGGGTCCTGACGCCCCGCGCCGATGAAGACGGGAACGCGGGAAAGATCGGGCGGCGTTGCAGGGACGAGCGGCACCATCGGGCGGAAGAGCATCGCCGCCGCGAGCGTGCCGGGACGCAGGAGCAACATGCTCGCCGCGATATTCGCCCCGTTCGAGAAGCCGACCGCAACGACCCGCTGCGGATCGAATCCGTACCGCGCGGCGGCGTCCGCGACGAAATCCGCCAGTTCGTGCGTGCGCCGGGTGAGGTCGTCCAGATCGAAGACACCCTCGGCGAGACGGCGAAAGAAGCGGGGCATTCCCTGTTCGAGCACCTTGCCACGCGGACTGAGCAGCGCTGCTCCGCCATCGAGCGCGCGGCCGAGGCCGAGCAGGTCTGTCTCGTCGCCGCCCGTGCCGTGCAGCAGGAGCAGGGTCGGCGATCCGGCTGCACCGGCGCCAGGGATATGCTGATGGATGAACGGCGTCGTTTCGTCTCGTGTGTCGGTCGTCATTGGTCTGCTCCCTCACATCGCACGGCCCTTGTTTAGTACTAAACTGACGACGATAGCGATTTATTCCATCGAGTGATCCAGCGCGCGGAGCAGGTGGAGCAGCGTGCGCCGTTCGCCCGTCGAGAGCGCGCCGAATAATGCCGCGATGTGTACTTCCTGGGCGGGGACGACGCGCGCGAAGAGCCGCTGCCCCTCCGGCGTGAGGGAGAGCGCGTTCGCTCGCCCCTCCGGGCGGCGGGTGATCAGCCCGCGGCGCTCCATCTTGCCGATCAGTTGCGAGATATTCCCTTTGGTGACGAGCAGGCGGTCCGCTAGTTCCTGCTGTGAGATGCCCTCGCCCCGGCCGAGTTGGGCGATGATATCGAACTGCGCCACGCTCAATCCGGACGCCGCGAATGCGACCGCAGAGGCGCGATCCACCTTCTGAAAGACACGGGCGAGCCGCAGCCACGCCAGCACGGCGGTTCGTTCGGCGCTTTTCGCCGCGCCCAGCGCCTGTTCGTTCATGGGGATAGTTTAGCTCTAAACTGTCCCTATGTCAAGGTCATGTCACCCCGGCGCGGCAATTGCGTGGCCGATCTGTCGCTCCCGGTCGATGTACGTACGCGGCTCGGAATAGAATGGATTGGAACATCGTTTCATTCTTTAGGATTTGTCTTGACAGCAGGGCGAAACCGTTTATCATCTGAAATCGCGTCTCGTGATTGGGATGCGACAGATCGGTGGTTTGGTTGGTACATGGGTGCGGAGAGGGTTCGCGCGCCAGGAGGAAATGCACGGCATGGGTACAGGTACGGTCAAGTGGTTCAATCCGACGAAGGGCTTCGGCTTCATTACGCAGGATGATGGCGGCGCCGACCTCTTTGTCCACCGGCGCGAAGTGCGCGAACCGTTCGACGGCATCCTCACTGAGGGCGACAAGGTATCCTTTGATGAGACGGAAACCCCGCGCGGCGCGGCAGCATCGAACGTCGTACGCGAGGGAATCGCCAGCAACCGCGAGGCGGGTCTGAAGGGCGTCGTGCGGCGCTTCTCCCCGGAGAAGGGCTACGGCTTCATCACGCTCGACGGCGGCCAGGATGTCTTCGTCCACCGGGACCATATCCGGGGCGGCACATTGCGCGAGGGCGACCGCGTCTCGCTCGACACGATCGACACCCAGAAGGGCCCGGCCGCCCGCAACGTGACCGCCGAGGGCGGTGGCGAGAGCGATGGCAACGGCAGTGGCAGTGGCACCGCCGAGGACTGGGGCGACGTGAGCGGCATGGAAGAATATAGCGACTATACGCCGTCCAGCCGCCGCTTCTAATCGCGGCGCGTACGGCGAACAAAAACCCCCGGCATTG
>JBPCMC010000159.1:0-2975 GCA_051002645.1 Thermomicrobiales bacterium | reverse complement strand
TTCGTCGGGTCAAATCGCTTCCCGCTGTCCAATCCGTCTCCCCTTCGTCTCCGCTTCGTGCGCGCGGGCACAGCGCGGCCCGCCATCGTGTCGCCCTATTGTACCGCGTCGGCGGCAGACATAACATCGACGCGGAAGGGGGATTGAACCACGGAGGCACAGAGAGCACAGAGAAACACGGAGGGAAGAAATACTTTCTCTTCTCCGTTTTTCTCTGTGCTCTCTGTGCCTCCGTGGTTCAATCCCTCACCGTCGATGTTATGTCAGCCGCCGACGCGGTACAATAGGGCAACACGATGGCGGGCCGCGCTGTGCCCGCGCGCACGAAGTGGAGACGAAGGGGAGACGGATTGGACAGCGGGAAGCGATTTGACCCGACGAAGTACCTGAAGACGATCAAAGTGCGGGGCGGCGCGCAGCAACCGTACCTGCCGGTGGCGGCGCGGCTCCTCTGGCTGCGCGCGGATCATCCGCAGGCGCAGGTCGTCACCGAGGCGCTCCGGCTCGATGACAAAGGTGCGATCTTCAAGGCAACGGTGACGCTGCCCGGCGGCGGCGTCGCGGTCGGCCATGGCAGCGAGACGGCGGGAGATTTCGGGGACTTCATCGAGAAGGCGGAGACGAAGGCGATTGGTCGCGCTCTCACCGCGCTCGGTTACGGCACCGAGTTCGCCGAGGGACAGGACGACCCGACGCTCGCGGCGGCGACGGAGATCGCGCCCGCCCCATCCACCGCGCCCGCGCCACGTCCTCGGGAGCCGATCGCCCTCCCCGCCACGACGACACCGCCGCAGGCCGTCCCGCCAGCCGCTGCCCCGCCCGCGCAACTGCGACCGGAACGCCTCTCCCGCCAGCAAGAGCGCCCGCCGGAGCCGCCGCCCGAGCGCATCGAACGACCCGCGCGACAACCGGAGACGATCCGGCAACCCGAGCGACCGGAACGTCTGGCGCAGCGTCAGGAGCCTGCGGAAGCGCCAACGCGACCGGAACGCTTCGCGCGGCAGCAGGAACCCGCTGCGGAAGCGACGGCACGGCCCGAGCGCTTCGCACCGACGCCACGCGGCCTGACGAGTGAGCGCCCGGTCCGGCCCGAGCGGATCACACGCCCGGAACCCGCCGAAGAAGCGCCACCCGCCGCCGCGCCAGCCGCGCCGACCGAGCGCACCCTGCGCCCGGAGCGCCTCAGTCGCCTGCGGGAGAGCGCGCCGCCCGCGCCGCCGACGGCGCTCGCGCCCGTCGCGGAGCCGGAACCCGCCGCCGAGGAACCCGCCGCACCGACGCCGATCCGTCGCAGCGGGCGGACACTCGCGGCGGGACGCACCTTTGCGGCGGCAACTCCCGCCGCAGTTGCGCCGCCCGCGCCTGCCCCCGCTCCCGAACCGCCCCGCCCCGCCCCCCGCGCCGAGGAGCCGGAAGAAGAGGACGCGGACGACATCGAGATGGCGATGATCTCAACGACCGCCTTCTGGCGTTGGGCGCGCGGCAAGGGGTACGCGGACCGGCGCGCTGTCGAAGCGGCCACCGGCAAGAGCATGGACGCGATGACGCCGCGCGAGGCGTACTACCGCCTCAAGGAAGTGCTGGCGCGCGAAAGTAACGGGTGAGATGACGAGCGCGACGGTCGATGGAACGGCAACGGAGCGCGATGAGCGTCTCTGGACCGGGCCGTACATCCTCGCGCTCCTCAGCGCCCTGCTCTTCTTCTCCGCCTTCTACTTGCCGCTCGCGGCGCTGCCGAAATACCTCAAGGATCAACTGGGCAGCGGCACCGGGGAGATCGGGCTCGTGCTTGGCCTCTTCGCAGTGACCGCCATCACGCCCCGACCGTTCATCGGGCGGATGGTCAATGGCGGCATCACCCTCGCGCCGATGCTGATTAGCGCGGCGATCTTCACCGTCGCCAACATCTTCTACGCCGGGGCGACCTCGATCCTCCTGCTCGTCGCGGTCCGGCTCTTCCACGGCACCGGCATGGCCGGGTACACGACCGCCGCGCCGTCGCTGGTCGCCACGATCACGCCCGCCGCGCGCCGCGCCGAGGCGATGGCCTACTGGGGCGTCGCGAACACGGTCGCGCTGGCGACCTGTCCCGCGCTCGGCCTCTTCCTCGCCACCCATTGGAGTTACCCGACCTGCTTCTGGGTCGCGGCAGTGGTCGGCGCGGCGGGCGTCGCCATCACGGCGCTGCTCCGGCCACGCAACCGCCCGACGATACGGCCACCACTCCCGCCGCCGGGCGCGCTGCTGGAATCGCGCGTCCTGCTGCCCGCCCTCGCCTGCTTCGTGATGATGCTCGGCTATGGCGTCGTCATCACCTTCATCATCATCCTGGCGGACGAGCGGCAGATCGCGGGGAGCGGCTTCTTCTTCACCATCTACGCGGCGGGGTTGCTCGTCGCCCGCGCGGTCGCCGGGCGGCTGGCGGATCGCCACGGGCGGTGGATCGTTGCCGTACCGGGGATCGCTTGCCTTGCCACCGCGCTGATCGTCGCCGCGCTGGCGCATGGCCTCCCCGTCTTCGCGCTCGCGGCGGTGCTCGCCGGGGCCGGGTTCGGCGCGGCGCAACCGGCCCTCCTCGCGCTGACGGTCGATCTCGTCCCACCCGAGCGGCGCGGCTCGGCGGTGGCGACCTACTATGTCGCGCACGAGAGCGGCATCGCGACGGGCTCCATCGCCCTCGGCTGGGTGGCGCAGGCGGTGACGACAGGCGGCATGTTCGCCCTCACCGGCGCGGCGCTGCTCGTCGCCATCAGCGCGCTCGGCCTCGTCGTCTGGCGCGGCAGCCAGTCCCGCATCGTGCCCGCCTGAGCGCGGCCATCAGAGCGAGTATCGTATTGGTGGCGGAGACCTTTAGCCTGGATTATTCATAAACCGCGATTGTCGCACGGGGGCGGTCCTCCCCTACCGGCGGCATCCGAATCGGGGCTTGCACAAGGGACTGAGGGGCCATACGTTTCGTCTCGTGGCATCAGATG
>JBPCMC010000158.1:0-9650 GCA_051002645.1 Thermomicrobiales bacterium | reverse complement strand
GGCGAACTCCTCTCGCGCGGCTATATCGTCATGCTCGGCTACTGGAATAACCCGGAGGCGACGGCGCTGGCGGTGGACGCGGGCCGCTGGATGCACACCGGCGACCTCGCCACGATGGACGACGAGGGGTATGTCAACATCGTCGGCCGCTCTAAAGACATGATCATCCGGGGCGGCGAGAACATCTATCCGCGCGAGATCGAGGAGTTCCTTTACCCCCACCCGAAGATTCAGGACGTCCAGGTGATCGGCGTGCCGGACGAGCGATACGGCGAGGAAGTGATGGCCTGGGTGATCCTCAAAGCGGGCGAGACGGCGACCGAGGACGAACTGCGCGACTACTGCCGCGCCCGCATCGCCCATTACAAGGTGCCGCGCTACTGGAAGTTTACCGACGCCTTCCCGATGACTGTCACCGGCAAAATCCAGAAGTACATCATGCGCGAGACTGCGACGGAAGAACTCGGCTTGGAGAAGGCGGCAGCGGTGCGCACGGCATAGAAAATCAGCGCGAGACTTTTACGCAATTACCCGCGAAGAGTCACAGATGCTCAATATATTCGTCGAGTTTCGCCAGATTCTTTTGGGCATCTTCCTGCACCTGAGCTTCCGAGAGATGAGCGTCATCGCGAATATCGCGAGGAGTATAGAGATCGAGGATACAGAACACATCCCATAATATCTCATACAAATCGCTCGGTAGATCGCTTGTCTCCGCCTTCCACGCAGCAATATAGCGGAGTCGAAATTCGGTTATTGGCATCGCCCCATCGAGATAATCTCCAATGAGTTGACGGTAATGCTGTAAGCGTGTGAGATCCATTATAGCCCTTCATATGCGGTCTGTAGGGATGCACAGCCGTGCGCCCGCGGTTCCCTCGTCGAAGGTCGAAACTGGAATCATCTCGCGGGAGGATACTAGGCGCACGGCTGTGCGCCCCTACCTTGATGACTGATGCCTGCAGATTGTTGGGTAGTGCTGCGTGGGCTTCGGCGTCCGCAATTGGCTCCCCGCTAGATGCGTGTCGTGCCCTGTGCGATGAGCGCATGGAGCACGGCGCGCACGTCGTCATCTATGACAGGCTTCCAGGCCGCAGTTCGCAGATGGTCGCATTCGTCGTCGAGACCCAGCCAGCCGCGCACCTCATCGAGCCGAACGGCGCGCGGGAGGGTGCGGTTTGCGTTGGGCCTGCCGAGTAAACGCTCGAGTGCGTCGAGCCGCGCGTCTATCGCCAGCGTCAGCCCGTCCGCAGTCGCCTGCGCGAGCCAGGCGGGTCGTGCGGACGCAGTCGCGCACTGCACATACCACGGCGTGACGATGATCTCCCCGCGTTGCGTCCACGGCGGGATCGCCAATTCCAGCACCGCCTGCCGCCGCGCCCCGCCGAAATGGAACGCGTACGTCGCGTGAGGGAGATGGACGACGGGCCACGTCCCCTCCGGGATGCCGAGATAGCGGCGGACTGCTGCGGGTTGCCCCGGCCCGCGCACGCCCATCCTGCCCATCGCGTAGCGCCATTCACCGTCGCCGCGCGCGGGGTCGGCGACCCGCCGCACCTCGATCCGAAAGGCGTCCCATCGCTGGATTTGCAGCCACTGCCCGCCCGCGCGCATCCCGTGGCCGTCGTGCGCCGTGAGGCCGCGCGCGATCACCGCGCCGCTCTCCTCGTCCACGACCGTCATGCCCGCCGTTGCCTCGATGTTCGAGTGGATACTTCCCTTCGCCGCGCGCCCGCGCCACTCTTCGCCGAGATGCACCCCACTGCGGTCTTCGATCAATTCGCCGTTCGCGATCAGGGCAGGGATCAGCGTCTGCGTGACAATCGGGGCCGCACAGGTATTCAGCATCTCTTGCAATGCGGCGCGCGGCGTCGCGACCTTCGCGGCGGCAAAGATTGCGGAGGCAAGTTGCTGCCGCGCGACGGCGTGCTGCGGCCCGCGATGCGCCGGGCCAAGCCACCCGTCGCGCGCCGCCTCGATCATCGCGGATTGCACGAGCGCTTCTACCGGCGTCTCCGCGCAGGCGAGCACCCGTGTCGCGCCGGTGCGGCGGTTACCGCGCCCAATGCGTTGGAGGAGTGCGGGGAGATCGGGGGGCGGCCCGTCCAATACGACGAGATCGATATCGCCGATGTCAATGCCGATCTCCAGGGTCGATGTCGCCACGATGACGAGACCCGTTCCCTCTTTCGCTTCCGTCTCCGCCCGCTCGCGCACGCGCCGGTCGAGGCTACCGTGGTGCGCCCAGATGGTGTAACCGCGCGCTGCGAGTGGCGTGCGTAGTGTCGCTGTGAGTGTGTCCACCCGCCGCCGCGCGTTGCAGAAGAGGAGGATTTTTTCCTTGTCCCGCCGCCCCGCGAGGTATGCGAGGAGAGCGTCCTCCACGCCGGCGCTTGCCGACGCTGGCACTACCGCCTCGATCTCACGTCGGCCGGGGACCGCGATGATCGCGCCACCGGGCAGCAACGCCGCCTGCACCGCCTCCGGGTCTGGTACAGTTGCACTCAACGCCACGATCTGCGGCGGGCGGATCCCGTTCTGCGCGCGCAACCGCCGCAGCCGTTCGAGCAGCCAGCGCACCTGCTCCCCGCGCGCGGTGCCGTGCAGGAGGTGGACCTCATCGAGCACGACCGCGACGACACTATCGAGCGCGTGCCCGCCCTCCGGTCTGCGCTGGCGGCAGAGGATACTGTCGAACGATTCCGGCGTCGTCAGCAGGAGATGGGGAAGCGTCGTCAGTTCCGCGCGGTGATCCCCCGTGCGCCGCTCGACGCGCAGGTGTAAGGCATTGAGCGGGGTGAGCAGCCGCGCATACAGGTCGTTGACGAGAGCGCGCGTCGGCGAGATATAGAGGATTGTCCACGGCGACCGCCGCCCGATGAAACGCTCCACGAGCGGCGCGCACGCCGCCTCGGTCTTGCCGGAGGCCGTCGCCGCACAGACCAGGACGCTCCGCCTATCCAGCACCGTAGGGATGGTGGCCCGTTGCACATCCGTCAGCCGACCGAACCGCGCCAGAAATGCGGGCCATGCGTGCGGAAGGTCGTGCTCGATAGCGCGATCCGCCCGCAGCGTTTCATCGGCCCGTGCCGTCCGTATCGGCTCCATCGCTATGCTTTCGGTGGCCCGTAATGCACGTCGAGCGCGCCGACATACCGCTTGATGAAGGCGCGAATCAGCCCGCTATCGCCGCTGCTCATCACGTCGAGGTCTGCCTCGACGCGCCCGACGAGCGAGCCGTCGATCGCCTCCTCCAGCCCATACGCGGCGGTGTACAGCCGGTCGATCTTCCCTGCGAGACGATGCAAGTCCTCAGGTGGCCAGGGCTGCAAGTCATAGCGCGCCTCCGGCTCCGCGCCAATCAGATGCTCGATCACCTGATCGCCGGTGTGGCCTTCCTCCCCCACCGTCGCAAAAAAGAGCGCGAGCGGCGCGGCGCGATGGTCGGTCTCACCGTCGAGGTACTCTTGAAGCACCTGCAAGAGACGGACTAATCGCTCCTGTTTCGCTGGCGTCAGCAGGCTCCGGTCTACCTCGAACTCGTCAATGGTCAGGACAATGCCCCGATAGCCCGCGAGGTGCGCAACGGTTGCGTGGCCCGCCAGCGTTTCGACGAAGTCGTACGGGCGGTGCGCGACGGTCGTGCCAATCATCGGTTTGAGCGTTGCCACCTCGCCTTTGCGGATCGCCTGGGAGAGTCCGAGGAGCACATGGACAGCGCCCGCGCTACTCAAGGGCGAACTGGAAAGCACCTCTTCTATCATGTGGCTGTGTTCGTCCAATACCCTCCCACGCAGGAGCGCCTCGGCGATGAAGAGGTAGTTATTGCGGGGCCTGTCGATCCCGCGCGGGGCGATCGTCGGCGCGCGTCTCCCCGCCTTTGCCGCAGCGACGTAGAGATCAAAAAGCGGCATGGAGGAGAGGAACCCATCGCCGCGAAGCGTGCCCCAGAGTGCGTGCAGGAGCTTTGCCGGCTCCGCGAGGCTCACCGCGTTGCCGTCCACCTCGACCCGTGCCGTCAGGTAGCCGGATTGTTCGGCGACGTGACGGATGACCGCCATAGTATGGCTCTTGCCCGCCCCGAACGGCCCAAAGACGGCGGAGACTTGCGGAGCGCCATCATGCGCGTCGGGCAAACGATTGAGAATCCAGGCGCGCAGGGCGTCATAGCCGAGTGTCAGTTCGTCCAGCGCTGCATAGGGCACCAGCCCGAAGCGCAGCGACTCCACGGCCTGCCGCTCCTGGAGTCCCGGAGGCGCTGCCCCCGGTCCGACGCGACGCCCCGGCGGTGGCCCAAGCGGGGCGTGCAGGGCGCCCTGCACGCCATCAAGCGGCGTCAGCGCCGCAAAGCCTTGCCGCAAAAGCGTCGCGCCGTAGTCATCGAAGCGCACAAGTGCGCCATCCGGCAGCACCTTGACGACCGTCCCCGCGCCGAAATCTTCCGTGCGCACGCGCGCGCCGACCGTGAAGGGTGGCCCGGTCACGCGGCCCCCTGCTCGATCACCCGTGCGACCATTGCCGGATCGATCACGCCGGTATCATGGAGGTCCAGCAGCAGTGCGCTCGTCGCCTTGACCATTGCACGGCGGCTCGAACTCGATGCATCGTTGAAATCCACCGCCGCCGCAACCTGCCGGATCGCGGCATACGCATCTTCCGGCGGTGCCCGTAATCGGTCGCTATATGCGGCGTATAGCAAATCACAGAGCCGCATGCCGATCGCTTCCAACTCGCGTACCGGGTCAGGGCGAAGGGTCAGGTCGATGCGCACCGCACGGGTGTTGCCGTCGAAGAAGCCCATGCCGGGCGCCGGATCCGACACGCGCTGCTGTAATGCGGCGAGCGTTTTCATTTCATCGATGAGATCAGGTGTGAGAGCATAGACGATCAGTGCGGAGCCATCGCGCAGATCGGCGACGGCATTAATCTGCGATTGCAGCATCGAGAAAATGCGGTTCATCTTCTTGCGATCGACGCCGAGGCCCTGCTCCGCCTCGTCGAAGGTCACCACTGTACCGTGATAACCCGCCGCACGCACGAAGCGGAAGAGCGAGAGGAGCGCGCGCCGCCCGTGCAAATTCTCTTCCGCGCGCTGCACAACCGAGACTTCGAGCCGGGCCGCGAGCGCGCGATCCGTCACCTCGCCATCCAGCCAGCGACAGGCAGCCTCAAAGCTCGCATCATCGCCGTTGTCGTGGGCGTCCAGCGCGCGCCGCAGGATGCGCCCGAACGCGGGGAGTGGGTAGTCAGCAGCCGCGATGCCGTCGATCCACGCCCGTGTGAAGACCGTCATACGCCCTGCCGGGGCTTGATCGCGGACGCGGGCGAGGGCAGCGCGCAGGAGCGCGCGTATACCCGTGCTCGTGCTCTCCGGCGCGCGGATTTCCCGCGCAACTTCGGCATAGACCATCAGCGTGCGGGTGAAATCAACGTCCTTGCTCAGCGTCACTTCCGCCGTCACGCACGCGCGTGCGCGCGCCACCTCCATTAACTGGCGCAGGAAGTGGGTCTTGCCGGAGCCGAACAGCCCGATAACGAACTTTTCGGCGGACCGCCCATGCGCAAAACCGTCCGCCAGGTACATCTGCTCGAGGCGGTCGAAGGCGTCCTCATAGCCGACGCCGAGCGCGGAGCAGCCATCGAGCGGCGCCGTGCCGAGCGATGCGAGATGCTCCAGCGCGCGGTGAATGTCGATCCCCGGCAGTGTGCCTCCCCTTCCCTCCGCTCCATCAGCCATGCGTGCCACGCTCCTCCATCGTTGTGAGCGCGAGCGTCGCCAGCCGCTTCATCAGCGGACGGCGGTAGCCCGAACCGGCGTGCTCCGCCAGAACCGCCGCGCCCGCCTCTTCCATCTGCATCGTCGCGGTCGCGACTGCTGTCGGATCGCATCCGCACCGCGCGAGGAGGGCTGCCAGCCGCTCCCGCACTGCGTCAAGGAAATCCTCCGGCTCCGCCAGCGACGTCACCGCTGTGACGGGCAACACGGGCCAGCGCCACGCGGCGCCATCCCGCTGCGCGGGCATCTCCAGCCGTTGCCCCAGCGCCGGGTACTGGCGCGCGCATCCGGCGAGAAAATCCGGCAAGACCGCGAACACTGCCGCCGTCCCGCTCAGACTCCCCGTCGTACAGCCGTCGATGAGCCGGCGCATGATATTTGCGGCGGTCCGCAGTTTGCGCGTCGGCGCTTTCGGGGTGAAGAAGGAGCTTTCGTTCTCGTCAAAGAGCAGCAGCGTCCCTGGCAGCCCGAGGCGGGAGAGGCCGCCGAGCACGGTAACGAGCGCGAGTTCCGCGTTGCGCGCCGAGAGCGGGTCTTTCACGCCGGTCACACCGAATTGCCGGAGTTCCGTGATCCGCACGCGCTCCCCACTCAGATAGCGACGCAGCGGCGAGGGGAGAGCCGGGGCCGTCACCGCGCGGAGCATCGCCGCCTGAAACCCCGCGTGGGGCAGGCGCGCGGCGCGGAGCGCGTCCGCATCGGCGTAATCGTTATTGTGCAGGGCGGCGAGGATCGCCGGCAGGCCACGCGCGGGCGTTCCTCCAATGGTCGCTTCGAGGCTCGTGAAGATATGCTGCGCGATTGGCCGCCAGTCTTCAAGGCCGAGGTCGTGCGTCAACTCCGTCCGGACAACGGCGATGCCGCGTTGCCGCGCCGTGGCTTCCAGGAGGCGCAGCAGATGCGTTTTGCCGGAGCCGTAACTCCCCTCGAAGAAACGGCACGTCGCCCCACCGTAGGGCAGCAGGCCATCCAGCACCTCGCGCGCGAAGCACGCAACGTAGTCCTCGCTGCCGACATCCACGATGCGCGCGTCCGCTCCGCCGACGATGCCGTACTGCGCGATCTGCTCGAGCACGTCGCGCACCGCGTCCACATCCGCCCCAGCCCACGGGCTCGCGGCAATCATGTCGCAACCACGCGCGGCGGCAGCAGGTGACAGAACTCCTTGTATTCCTGCGCCGCGTCGAGGCCATTGAGCGTCACGCAGCGACCGCGCGTGCTCTCCGCCTGACTCCCAGTCTGGAACCCGAGTCGCCGCTCTGTCGGCATCTCCGCGCTGAGGGCGCGGTAACGGTCGAGATGGTAGAGGAAGGCCCATTTCGGCATCTCAGCGTGTGCGAGTTTCGTCTCCGGACGCTTGCCCGCCAGGTCGTGCCGCACGAGCGCGAACCGCAGATCGCGGTAGAAGTCGAGGACGGGCACCGTGTCTGGCGAATGGGCGCGCGCTGCGGCGCGTGCCGCGCGCGCGGTGACATAGGCGTCCCAGATGACGGCGATCAGGAGATCGTCCGGGAGCGACGCGCGCGCGCGATCGAGAAGGGCCTGCCCGCGTTGCACGATCTTATCGAGGTCGCTCACATCCGCTACTGCGGTCCAGCGGACGATTTCCTCATGGTTATACATGGCGCACGCTTGCGCCGCGCCCCGACGGAAGACGAATTCGATCGGGCCGACACGCCACCCCGCGTTTTGCTCGCGCAGGGCGATACCCGCCTCGCGCGCCGCCCGGATAAATGCCGCCTCATGCAACCCGAATGCCTCGATATTTACGCGCCGCTGCTCCGCGAGCGCACTTTCGAGTTGACCGCGCAGTTCGTCAATCGCCGCGCCGATCATCGCGCCCGGTGGCAGTCGCCTCAGTACCCGCTCGATGCGATCGGCCGCATCCGCCGCTGCGGGCCGCACCGTGCCGATCTCGGTCAGTGGGGCGTAGAGCCTCCGAAGTTGCGACAGCACCACCGCGAGCGCGGGCTGGGCCACATTTTCATCCGCATCCGGCATTGCTGCGTCGGCCATCGCGGGTGATTCCGCCCCCTCACCCACATCGTCGGGCAATCGCGGATCAGATTGTCTATCCAAAGGTTCGTCATCCGGTAACAGCGTCACCTGCCATCCTTCTGTCATTAGCACTCACCTCAGATGAAAGAATACATTCCTCATAGCGAAGATATGCCGATTGTTACACGCGAACTCGTCGCTGGCAACGCATCCCGGAAATTGGGAGATGCGTCGCAACGTCGATCGGTCGAGGAAGCCTGCGCTACCATCTTTTTCTTTCCGTTGCTTCTTGACACCAAATCTGGTATCATCCATGCATGGGGGCGAACGACCGCAGATTAAGGTGGATCGGCACATCGCTTGACGATCTGAGGGCGTTCCCACCGGAAGTGCAAAGCCGTATGGGGTTCGCCCTACGCGCCGCACAAGAGGGCAGCATGGATCCCGATGCGAAAGTGCTCCACGGATTCGGTAATGCGGGCGTCGTGGAAGTCGCCGAACGATTCGCGCGGAATGCGTACCGAGCCGTCTATACCGTGCGGTTGGAACACTCGGTATACGTGCTTCATGTCTTTCAGAAGAAATCGAAAAGCGGCATCGCCACGTCCACACCTGATGTCGACACGATACGGCGTCGTTTACGCGAGGCAGAAATGCTGGACGCAGCAGTGACAGCGAAGCAACGAGGGAGCAATACATGATTGACGATATTCACTTTGAGGATACCCAAGTGACGGAGAGCAGCGGTAATGTCTTTGCTGATCTCGGGCTACCGAATCCCGAGGAGGCTCTTGCGAAGGCCGAGCTCGCCATCGCAATCAATCGCATCATGGGAGAACGCCGCCTCACCGAGCGTGAGGCGGCGGCCATACTCGGCACGAGCCAATCTCGCCTCCATAACGTACGTCGCGGTCGCCTCGCGGGGGTATCAACCGATTGGCTCCTCCAAGCCCTCAACAAGTTTGGGCTCGACGTTGAAATACGCGTCAAGCCCAAGCCCAATTATCGGTCGCACGCCCGAACGACGGTCGCTGCCCATGTCAATGCAGGTGCGAGCCGCCGTTGATGTCGAGCGTGACGCCCGTGAGATATGCGCTGGCGTCGTCGGCGAGGAAGAGGATGCCGTTCACGACATCATCCACGCGGCCAACGCGACCGACGAGGGTTGACTCACCGAGTTCCTTCTTCCGCTCCTCCGTCACCTGACCGCCGAAGATGTCGGTGTCGATCAGCGAGGGGGCGACGCAGTTGACGCGGATGCCCTGCGGCGACAACTCGCGGGCAAGGGCGCGCGTCAGGCCGGCGATGCCCGCCTTCGCCGCGCTGTAGGCCGACGTGCCGAAGACACCGCCGCCCCGCTGCCCGGAGACGGACGAGAGCGAGACAATCGCGCCCTTGCCGCGCGCCAGCATCGCCGGGACCGCCGCCTGCGACGCCATAAACATCCCTTTGAGGTTGACATCCACGACGAGATCGTACTCCTCCTCGCTGATTTCGAGGAACTTCGTCGGCTTGGTTAGGCCGGCGTTGTTGATGAGGATATCCAGCCCGCCGAACTGCTCGACTGCCCGCGCGACGACGCGCGCCATCTCCGTCTTGCTGCGCACATCCGCCACGTCGCCGATTGCCTGGGAATGCTCCTGCAACTCGGCAACGACGCGCTCAACTCCCTCCGCCACCACATCGGTGATGACAACGCGCGCCCCTTCTTTGGCGAACGCCAATGCGGTCGCCCGCCCGATGCCCCGCTCCGACCCCGCACCCGTCACCAGCACTACCTTGCCCGCGAACCGTTCCATGCGCTCACCTCCTGACATGATTGTAGCAGGGGGAGGTTCGGGGTTCGAGGTTCGGGAAGAGAGGTTAGCCCATTCCC
>JBPCMC010000157.1:0-6128 GCA_051002645.1 Thermomicrobiales bacterium | reverse complement strand
CCGCCACCACTATTGAGCCTGTCAAGCCGTGAAGGCATCCCAGACTGCGCGTGAGATGTCCGCGAGGGTGCGCGCGCCCGCGATCACGTCATCCATGTTGCGGGACATCACGGCGACGGCGTATGGCCCGCCGGATTCCTGCGGCGCGTAGACGATACCGACATCATTGCGTACCCCGTGGAGGCTCCCCGTCTTATGCGCAATCTCGACCTCGGGCGGGAGCAGCAGCGGCAGGATCGTATTGAACTTCTGCCGCTTGAGGATGTCCACCATCGCCTCGCAGTCCGCGCGGGAGGGGTCTTCGCCCTGATGAATGCGGGTCAAGAGCGTCACCATATCGCGCGGCGAACTGACGTCGTTGTCGTCGCCGGTGCCGAGCGACCAACCGGCGGTATTCCGCTGCCCGGTGCGGAGCAACTCGCGGTTCATCGCGTAGGTGTGCTCCTGATTGCTCTCGTCCATGCCGACCATGTCGTAGAGCAGCGCGCGGATCGTGCGCGGTACGCGCGTCTCGGTCATGCCGACCTCCGCCGCGACCTGCTGGATAAACGCCCCGCCGAGCGTCTGGTAGAGCATATCCGTCGCCTGGTTGTCGGAGACGGTAATCATCAACGTTGCGAGGTCGTGCAACGTCGGCGCGAGGCCGAGACCGAGGTCCTGCAAGACACCAGACCCGGCCGTTCGGTGCTGTTCAGTGATCGCGATGCGCTGCGTGAGATCAATCTCCCCCGCCGCCGCCTTGCGGTAGAGCGCGAACAGGATCGGCACCTTGATCGTACTAGCAGTCGGGAACCGCGTCTCCGCATTAACGCCGATCTCCCGCCCCGATCCGAAATGCGTCGCATACACCCCAACCTCGACGCCGCTACCCGTAATGTTCGAGACTAATGTGCGAATTTGCTCTTCGACGTTGGTGAGATGTGCCATCCTATGCTCCTTTCAGTGGCGAGTAGCCGGTAGTCAGTAGCCGGTAGTCCGGAGTCCGTGCTGACTACTGACTACCGGCTACTGGCTACTTCGTCACGCCCATGCGATGCCGAGATTGATGCTCTCGCGCTCGCGGACGACGCGCTCGCGCTCCAGGTAGCGGCAGATCGTCTGCACGAAGGCGGCGTGACTCCAGGTGAGCGGTGAGACGGAGAGGGGCGCGCCGGTTTCCGGGTGCAACTGCTCGGCGAGGACGCCGCTGGCGAGGGCGTGGTCCGCCACCCAGTTGAGCAGTTGCAGCGGTCGTTCGAGATCGTCCTGCGTGCGTGCGCAGGCGATGTACCACTCCGCGAGCCAGAGCGTGCAGATGAACCACGGGTTGCCCGGCACAGTCGCGACATCGCGCCGCACTTGATGGTAATAATCGTCCTGGTAGCGAGCGACGCCGCCCACGACTGTCTTCACCCAGAGTTGCTCCTCGATGGCGCGCATCGTCGCGACGATCATCGGGTCGTCCGGCGCGAACATGTCGAAAACGAAGAGGGCCGCCTGACTCGCGTCGAGCGTCGGGTCCTGCCGCAATGCACCGTTCGCGTCGACCGAGACCATCCGCACGAACCGCTCGCGGTCGGGGTCGATCATGTGGGTGCGCACCGCCGCCTTGATCTCGGCGGCGGCGGCGCGGTAGGTGAGGGAGAGGTCGCGCTCGTTGAAGAGGTCGGTGAAGTTCGCCGCCGCCTGTAACCCCGCCCAGACGGTCGAGACACCGAAGGCCGTCACGCCGTAGCGCTCCTCCCAGAGATCGTAGGAGGGCTGCGGCAGGCCGGTGCGCGGATCGCAGTACGAGAGGAGGAAATCCGCCGCCGTCTTGATCAGGCCGCGATACATGGTAGCGATGTATTCGATATCGCGCGCCTTCCGGTAATGATGCCAGAGCCCGGCGACGACGAGGCCGGTACTGTCCTCCTGGATCGGCAACTGCATCCGCCCGGTCGGGTCGGCCCAGGGATGCCATGAGGAGGCGAGGCGGCCGCGCGGCGTGTATTTGTGGAGGAAGTAGCCGTTCTTGTCGATGATGCGCTGGCAGAACTCGTAGAAGCGGCGGGAGAGATGACCATATCCCGCGCTGTCGAGCGCCATGCTAACCAGCGCGCCATCGCGCGGCCAGACGTACGAATAGGTGTCGGCGGAATCCTTGGTGATGTCGGAGTCATTGGCGGCGACGATTGCGCCGCCCGCATCCGTCTGCGTGCGGATCGTCAGGAGCGAGCGCTTGTAGATGCGTTGCAGACGTTCGGGTAGGTTGCCGAAGCCCGTCTCGTCCTTATTCACCCACGAGCGCCAGAAGTCCCGCGTCCGCTTCAGGAAGGCTTCAGGGCCACGCCGCACGGTCTCGGTGTTCAGGGCGTCCACATCCTCATGCGACATCCCGGCGATCAGCCAGTGGATGAAGACGCCGCTGCCGTTGGCGGGAACCGCGTTGTGATGCAGCGCGATCGTGCCGTCGATGGCGCCCTGCGCGATCATGTTGCGGCCGAGGACGCCATCCTCAGCGTCCCGCCATGTCCCCTCCGCGCCGCGCAATTCCTTGACACCCGTCGCCCACGAGGTGATGCCGGGGATCCCTGCCGCCGTGCCGCCCGCGAGGAAGTAGCGGTCATCCTTGTAGAAGATCAGCGCGTTGGTGAATGGGTCGAAGTAGACGGTGTCGCCGATGCCGTTGCCGGAGATATGGAAGTCGTAGTGGAAGAAGAGGCGCACCTCGCGCGGATGATCGGCGTGGTTCGTGACGTGGAAGCGGCGCACGAGGATGGGCCGGTTGAAGTCCACCACGTCCTGACAGAAGAGGGTCAGGTTGAGGCGCGGGTGGAACATCGTCACCTCGGTGACGAGCGTATCCTGCCCGTATTCCATCCGACGCTGCCAGTCGCGATCGCCAAACCAGGCGAACTCCCCCTCGACCCAGACACCGGTGCGACAGGGAAGCCCCATCGTGTGGTTTTCCTGCCCGACATTGGGAAAATAGATGTCACGGATTTCGTAGGAGAGGTCAAAGCCGATGAGCAGCCCACCATTCCCGATCGGTAAATCGCGCGGCATGGAACAATACCCCCTCCACTGTGTGGGATCAATTCGTGCCTCGAGTGTGGTGCAGTATCAATACAAAGTCAAGTACGTACGCGGAATTTCACCGACATGTCTAATACGGGCTGAAGCCGAGGAGCAGGAGGTAGAACGCGACGGCGGGATAGAGCACCCCGGAACGCTGGCGTATCCATGCGCCGATCAGCGCGACAACGAGCACAATCGCCGCGAACGCGAAGATGCTCTGCGCCGAGGCACTCGTGGCGACCGCTGCATAGGTGATACTGGAAACGACCCCCGCCGACAGCCCGAGCGCGAGGCCACTGATCATCGCCGCACGGCTCTCGCTCATGATCGACGACAAGCCGCGCTGCAAATAGCCGTAGAAGAGAAACGCACCGATCACTTTCGTGAAGATCAGCAGCAACTGGAATGGGATCAGATAGGTCGCCGTGATGCCGGCGCTGATCAGCACCGTGACGATATTGAGCACGAAGAGGAGGAGGAAGATGCCCATGATGGCGAGGCTCCCGTTCCGCCAGCCATCCGAGCGCCGCCCGCGCTCCTCCCAGAGCGTCAGGATCGACGACGGGCGCAATTCGTCCGGCGCATCGTGGAAGGCGACGCGCCAGTTGCGTAGCAGCATGGCGAGCGCGACGACACTGCCGGCGGCGAGCGCGATGAAAAAGACAATGAACGAGATCGTTGCCGAGACATGCGCCACGCGGCAGCCCGCAAACAGTCCGGCCGGGACGAGCGCGAGGATCGCGTACGGCACGAGCGTGGTGAGTACGAGCGCGCGTGGGCTGATGAAGAGCGGCGGCGCTTCCCTCTCCCGCTCCACCTCCTCGGCGGCCGCGACGGTATCGGTATCGTAATCGACGGTGTGATAGACGCCGGATTGCATCTCCGCGATCGTTCGGGGCACGGCGGGCACGCCATCCCGCTCGCCGATCTTGCGCGCGCCGGGGCGGGAGCGCACATTCGCGGGCGCGGTGTCCGTTTCGGGTGGCGGCGCGGGCATCGTCGCGGTGGACTCCGCCAGCATGTCGTCGTCGGGGATGATTTGCGCTACGTCCGGTTCATCGGCGTGTGCGGCATCGTCCCGTGCGGGCAGAGAGGGCGCGAGATCGGCGAGCGGGGTCCGTGTGGCCTCGGCTTTGGTGTGGTCGCGGCGAGATGGCAACGAGGACTCCTTTATGCGGTGTCCGAGCGGGCAGCGAACGCAGGTTGCGGTGCGGCGTTTGTTGGCAGCGTGACATTCACGGTGATTGCGTCGCTCACTGGTTGCGGGATCGGCTGACCGGCGAGCGCAAGTCCTTCCAGATGGAATTCAATCGCTTCTTGGATCAGTAACTCGACCTCCTCGCGGGCTCCGGCAACGGTGCCACAGCCGGGGATGTCGGGCGCGTATGCACCGTAATTCGTCTCACCCTTCTCAATAATGACCGTATATCGCACTTTCATGTGAAGATGAGTATACCATTCCTCTCATGGACAGGAACGACAGTCTGCACGTCTCTGTGTACAATGCCGGTATGGATGAGCAGCGATTGACCCATTTCGATGCCAGTGGCCGGGCCCGGATGGTGGACGTAGGCGCGAAGGCGGAGACGGAGCGGGTCGCCGTCGCGCGCGGCACGGTGGAGATGCAGGCGGATACGCTGCAACTCATTTTGGAGGGGCGCGCGAAGAAGGGGGACGTGCTGGCGGTGGCGCAGGTCGCGGGGATCATGGCCGCGAAGCGCACGCACGAACTGATCCCGATGTGCCATCCGCTCCTCCTCACTGGCATCGAGGTTGCCTTCGTGCCGGACCTTGACGCGAGCGCGCTGCACATCACGGCGACGGTGCGGACGTTTGGCAAGACCGGCGTGGAAATGGAGGCGCTCACCGCCGTCAGTGCCACCGCCCTGACCGTCTATGACATGGTGAAGGCGGTCGATCGGGGCATGACCATTACCGCCATCCGTCTCGCCGAGAAGCGCGGCGGCAAGAGCGGCGATTTCATCCACCCCGACGAGCGGGACACCTCGTCGTAACATCAGCGGCCAGGGCTGTTGCAAAGTCAGGCAGCGGTAAGTACGTTGAATGCGTGATCGGGGAAGGCCGCATAAATACGCCGTCCTTCTGCCGCGTTCCGGTGTCCTTCGCGCAGCAGAAGTCCCACGGTCAGATCGTTCAACGTCGCCAGCACCTGCGGCCCGTTCCCCCGTCGCAGCAAACTACGATCTTCGCCCAAGGTCACCCTGCCCAGAGGGCGCCCGCGCCGATAAAACAGCCCATTCTCGATGCCCCAGTGCCTGCGTGCCAACACCAGCAAGCGCTCCGCGTCCGCCACTGATCGGGGCAGACTGGTGATGCCATACGCCACGCTCTCTCGCCAGGTGCCATCTTCCATGAGTGTGCGTCGCGCCAGTTGGAAAACCTGTTTGGCTGCGGGCCAGGTCGTGTAGCCGACCAACAGACTGCTCGTCGTCAACCGCCGCTCCTCGTAGCGCCCATGTGCGGTGTCCAGACTGGTCGCGGTGGTGAAATCATCGGGCAATGCGGGCACGGGCGGGATGGCGAAGAGGGTGGCGATCTCATCATAGAGCGTCTGCTGATTCTCCTTGACACACCAGAGGTAATCGCCCCCCTTGCGCCGAATCTGGCGTGAGAGGTCGCGCTGGGCAAACATCGCATCGCCCGTCACGACGCAGCCCTGCACGTCAATCAGCGAGAGGACGGTGCGGGCGGTGACGATCTCGTTCTCCTTGCCATCGACCAGCACTTCGATGAGCACGATCCCCTGCTGCGGCAGGTAAGCGGCCAAGAGATGCACCCCGCGTGTCATCCCCGCCGGGATCGTGCCGCGCAAGGTCTTGCCGTCCAGACAGAGGGCGATCATCCCCCGTCGCCGCTTGCGCCTACCGCGCGCCAGGGGTATTGCGGCAGCGGTGAGAAAGTCCGCCACGACACGGGAAAACTGCTGCGGATCAATCGCCGCGCGGTAATGTCCCCAGATGTGTGTAAGTAGCGTCGTCATTGACGAAGACGGTCATGGTGTGGTTCTTCTCCGGTTGTCGAGACCGTAAAGAAGGAGCAACACCATGACCGACACCCTGAGCATAGGA
>JBPCMC010000156.1:0-13328 GCA_051002645.1 Thermomicrobiales bacterium | reverse complement strand
ACATAGAGGAGCGCCTCGGCCATCGAGTCCATGCCGTCGTTCTTGTTATCCAGCAGGATGGCGCGAATCTGTTCGCTGATCGCCGCGCCGCCCGGCTCGCGGGTGACGAGCGTCCGCGCGCCATGTTCCACGAAGCGCGCCGCGAGCAGACGCGTTTGCGTCGTCTTCCCGCATCCCTCGACACCCTCAAAGGTAATGAACATCGCTCCCTCGCGCTTCGCCGTTTGCCCGCCCATGCTGTCCGTACACCATCGTGGGATGCTACACGACCCGCGACCGAAATGCAAAGGGAGGTTCGGTGTTCGAGGAATTCCCCTCCTCGAACTCCGAACTCCGAACCTCGAACTTCTCCCCGCTAGTCCGCGCCGCGGTAGATCTCGACGCGCCGGTCCGCGCCCTGGCCCCGGCTGCGGGAGCGGAGGTTATAGCGCTCCGCCATCTGATGCTGCAAGCGGCGAATGTAGGAGGATTGCGGGCGCAACTCGATTGCCTCGGTTTTGTCCAGCACGCTGGTGATTGCCGCTTCCGCCTCCTCCATCGCCTGGAGTTGCGGGTCGGACGGCTTTTCCGGCTCCGGCGCGGTCCGTGAGACCTCGAAGACATTGGCGAGCACGCTCTCCATCTGCTGCTGCGTGTTCGTGCGCAGGACATAGACGGGAGTGCCGTTCACCTCCGCCTCGACCAGCGGCTGCGGGCGGCGGCGGTAGTAGTTCTTCAGCGTCATCACCGCGTCCGCTTCCTTGATCGAGCGGACGATGACAGCGGCGACGCGGATCGAGCGGATGGACTCTTCCAGCCGGTTGCGGCTGACGCCGAAGGGGTAGATGCGCAGCGGCTTCTCCTCTGTGCCGCGTCCGCGCCGGACAGGGTCGCGCAGTTCATGGACGGCGGGGATGCGGCGCTCCGGTTCGACGGGTTCGACCTCCACGAAGGCAGATTGCGGCTCGCGGGACCGTCCGCCGCGCGGCCCGCTCGGCGCGATCCCGGTCAGCCGCTCCATCGGTGAGACGGTCTCGGCGGCGCGCGGCGCATTCCGCCCCGTCATCCGCTCCGGCAAGAGCACCGGCGAATGGTTCCGTCGCTCGTTCCACTGACCGCGACCGGGTGTGCTCTCTCGATCGCGCCCGCGCGGCGTCGCCCCGAAGCGTGCCGCGCTGGAGAGGATTTCGTAGCCGCCATCGTCGAGCCGCTGGCGCACCTCCGGCTCGACGGTCTGGTTGCGCAGCGTCGCGTCGACCATCGCCGCGACATCGTGGTAGACGGCGACTTGATCGCGCTCGCGCAGTTCGACCATCACCGAGAAGGTGGGGGGCGCCTTGCGCTCGAGGATCGACTTCTGCGTGCCTCGCCGCCGTGCCTCCTCGTCGGAGAGCGTGACGGACTGGATGCCGCCGATCAGGTCAGAGAGCGTCGGGTTGAGCATCAGATTTTCGAGCGTGTTGCCGTGGGCGGTGCCGATCAGTTGGACGCCACGCTCGGCAATCGTCCGCGCCGCGCCCGCCTCGAGTTCGGTACCGATCTCATCGATGACGATCACTTCCGGCATGTGGTTCTCAACCGCCTCGATCATCACAGCGTGTTGGGCGGTCGGCGTCGGCACCTGCATCCGGCGCGCCCGACCGATGGACGGGTGCGGGATGTCGCCATCACCGGCGATCTCATTGGAGGTATCGACGATCACGACGCGCTTGCGGAACTCGTCCGCCAGCACGCGCGCTGCCTCGCGGAGCATCGTCGTCTTGCCGACGCCGGGCCGACCGAGCATGAGGATGCTCTCGCCGGACTCGACGAGGTCGCGCAGGATCGCAATCGTCCCGTAGACGGCGCGCCCGATCCGGCAGGTCAGGCCGACGATCTCGCCCTTGCGGTTGCGGATCGCCGAGATGCGATGGAGCGTCCGCTCGATACCGGCGCGGTTGTCGCCACCGAACTGGCCGATGCGTTCCGCCACATAGGCCAAATCGGCGCGCGTTACTTCGGCGTCTCCGAGCGTGATCTCATCGCCCTCGTAGCGCGCCTCGGGGAGGCGACCGAGGTCCATGATGATCTCGAGGAGCGCGTCGCGGTTGCCGACTTCGGTCAGGGCGGCCTCGATGTACGGAGGCAGCACCGAAAGCAAATCTTCGAGGTTATCGGTCACTTCGTGCTCGTAGACTCGGCGCTGGGACTGCGTCTGCGCTGCGCGTTCGGCTGGTTCCGCTGCTTCAAAGGGGTCGTAGACATTCTCCAATTGTACACCTTCTTACCCGCTGAGTGGCTGGGGACTCCCGGAATGGCGCGGGCCCATGCCGGGCATCACGATGAAAGACCGGGGGACCATCGCTACCGCGGACTAAACGGTAGTTCCCCACCATGCTGCGGCCTCGGCGGCCGGGTGATCCGGCGCCACAACCGGATCGGTGCTGCAATACATGCCGATAACGACGGCACCCGCCCGGCGGCAACTCTGCGCAGGCTCGGAATGGGAGCAAATGCCGGTACCGCCTCCCGAACCGAGATGGTTGTGTACTTCACGAAGAGCGACTGCCGGATGAGCGGCGCGAAGCCGAGCGCATCGAGGATGCCGCCCAACTCCTCCTGATGGGCGAGCGTCCGCACGTAGACGAGATCGCCCTCGCCCGCCGGCAGCGCGGCCAGCACACTCTGGATGAACGCCGGAATCTGCTCGCGCTCCTCGGGCCGGAAGAGCACATCGATCAGGTGAGAGTGCTCGCCGCTCAGCGTCCGCGCATAGGCGGTCACCTCGTGCGCCTCACCGATCCAGTAGCCGCAGCGCGCGGAATCCCGGCGCGGCAAATCCCAGTAGATGCTCGTCCGCGCCTCCGCGAACTGCATCGCCTTCGGCGTGGTCAGGGTGTAGAGTTGGTGGATCGCCCATGTTTCACCCCCCTGTTGACGCCGCAATGCGGGCTGTTCTCCCGCATTCCGCGCGGTCTTGTGATAGGGCGCTACGTACAGGCTTTCCCGGCCGTACGTGATATACCCCGCATCCCGCAGTGCGATCATCGCGTCCGCGTTATCCGGCACGCGGGCGAACAAGCGGGTCGCCCGCCGCCGCCCCGCCGTGCGCGTGATGGCGTCCAGGAGCGCGGACCACATCGCATCGCGCGATTCCGACGAGCCGATGCGGTCCTTGCGGCCATAGGCGAGATAGACGACGTCCCACGTATGGCTGTCCCGTCGCGGTCGGGCCTGCGCGAAGGCGCGCACGTCACCCTCTTTAACGAGCAGATAGGTCCAAACGTTTCCGAGCCAGGGAATAATCCCCTTGAGCGCCGTGCGCATCGGACGGAGATCGCTGATGATCCCCTCCGGCATATCGAGCCGCGCCGTCTCACCCCGGAGGCGACGAATCGCCGGCAGATCGGCCCAATGCACCGGGCGAATTGAATAGGGGTGACGTTGTTGCGGGGGTATCGGTGTGTGTGAACGTTGACGAATCCTCGTCATCCGCACTGTCCTCGGTCATCTCCCAGGGCCCGTGGCCACAGTATACCCGAGAACAGGCGTTCCGCCTAGAGGTGTACGTACATCTTCATCAAATGCTTACACAAAGCCATTTCGCTCCGTGCGTTTGCCCGAAGAGCTCCCCCGTCACGCGGCTGTCCGCGCGCCGATGCGCGTGCGATACGGGACGACGAATTCGGTCAGAAAGAACTGATGCAGCCGGTCATCGGCGGTCAGTTCGGGGTGGAACGAGGTGGCGAGCAGGTTCCCCTCGCGCGCAGCGACGATCCGCCCATCCGCGAGGCGGACGAGGACCTCGGTCTCGCCAGCGACCGAATGGACGAGCGGCGCGCGGATGAAGATCGCCCGGAACGGCGCCGGCCCGATGGCCGGGATGTCCAGATCGGCCTCGAACGAGTCCAGTTGCCGCCCGAAGGCATTACGCTCGACGACGATGTCCATCACGCCGATCAGCGGCTGACGGAGCCCGCCGATGTCCTTCGCGAGCAGGATCATCCCCGCGCATGTCCCCCAGATCGGGAAGCCGTCCAACGCGCGCCGCCGGATCGGCTCATCGAGGCGATACTGCACCATCAACTTGCCAATCGTCGTGCTCTCGCCGCCCGGCATTATCAGGCCGTCCAGCCCGTCGAGATCGCCGGGCAGTCGCACTTCCCGCGCCTCGACGCCGAGCCGTTGCAGGGCATGGACATGCTCAATAAACGCGCCTTGCAACGCGAGCACACCGATTGTAGTCACGATGATTCTCCTAACCCCCCGACCCCCTTCCCTCGGAGGGAAGGGGGAGCAATACGGGATTGATTTCGTCATTAGTCGAAGCGCCGCCAGCGAAGTCCGGTTCCCCTTCCGGGTGCCCTCTGGGCAGGATGGGGAAGGGGTTAGGGGTTAGGGCCGTCTACCAGCCGCGCGGCGCCATCAGCGACTCGACCGGCAGTTTGCCGATTTCGAGGCCGCTCATTGCGTCGCCGAGGCCGCGCGAGACTTCCGCGATGATCTTCGCGTCCCGGAAGTGCGTGACGGCCTCGACAATCGCCTTGCCGCGCCGCGCCGGGTCGCCACTCTTGAAGATGCCGGAGCCGACGAAGACGCCCTCCGCACCCAGTTGCATGACGAGCGCGGCATCGGCAGGGGTCGCCACGCCGCCCGCACAGAAGAGCACGACGGGTAGTTTGCCGTTCTTCGCTACCTCGCGCACGATCTCGTATGGCGCACCGAGGTCCCGCGCCATCGTCATCAGTTCTTCCGTTGGTGCGACCGAGAGGCGGCGGATCATATCGGTGATCGTGCGCAGATGGCGGACCGCCTCGACGATATTGCCCGTGCCCGGCTCGCCCTTGGAGCGGATCATCGCCGCGCCCTCGCCGATGCGGCGAAGCGCCTCGCCGAGATCACGCGCTCCACAGACGAACGGCACATTGAAGGCCTGCTTCTCGATGTGGTACTGCTCGTCAGCGGGCGTGAGCACTTCGCTCTCGTCGATATAGTCGACACCGAGCGCCTCAAGCACCTGCGCCTCGACGAAATGACCGATGCGCGCCTTCGCCATCACGGGGATGCTGACGGCCTCCATGATGCCGTAGACCAGATCGGGGTCGCTCATCCGCGCCACACCGCCCTGCGAGCGAATATCGGACGGGACGCGCTCGAGCGCCATCACCGCGCACGCGCCCGCCTCCTCGGCGATCTTCGCCTGCTCTGCATTGACGACATCCATGATGACGCCGCCCTTGAGCATCTGCGCCAGGCCCGCCTTCGTCGCCCACGTCGATTTCGCGACGCCGTTCTGGTGCCCGTTCGTTTCCGTATGGCCATTCGTGCTCGTCATCTGGCTTGCTCCCCTCCAACATCGGGTGGACACATTCGCACCGCGTGCCGTGATTGTACCGTATCAACCGGCACAATTACAAGCACATTCGTACGATTCGTCATATTGTTTCTATTGTATCTGTTAGAGGATGGCAAGCGTCAGCCCAAGGAAAAGGGGCTCAAAACCACCAAGAACACCAAGAACACCAAGGGAATGCGAAACGACTTCTCCCTTGGTGTTCTTGGTGTTCTTGGTGGTTTGCTTCTTCCCTGTATTGGCGAAACGCGCCTAAATCCCGACGGCGCAGCCATCCGCGCGCGGCTCGCTGCCCGCGACGTAGACGCCGTTCTTCAGGCGGCGAATGATCTGCCCCTTGCCAAAGCTCCCGCCCGCATACTGGACATTGAGCATATGTCCCCGCGCCCCGAGGCCGCTCAGGACGTGCTGCGGCGCGAACATCTCGACCGAGACTTGCTTGTCCTTGATCCACTGCCAGCGCGGGGCATCGAGGCTCGTCTGCGGGTTCATGCCGTAATCGACCTGATTGACGACCATTTGCAGGTGGCCCTGCGGCTGCATGTAGCCGCCCATCACGCCGAATGGCCCGACGGCCTCGCCGCCGCGCGTCAGGAAGGCGGGGATGATCGTGTGGTAGGGCCGCTTGCCGGGCGCGACGCAGTTCAGGTGGTTTGGGTCGAGGCGGAAGCCGGCGCCGCGGTTTTGCAGCGCGATGCCCGTGCCCGGCACGACGATACCGCTACCGAAGCCCTGATAGTTGGACTGGATCATCGAGATCATCATGCCGTCGCCGTCGGCGGCGCAGAGGTAGACCGTCCCCCCGCGTGGCGGCTGGCCCGCCGCCGGCTGCATCGCCCGATCGGTGATGAGGCGGCGGCGCTGCGAGGCGTACTCCTTATCGAGCAGGCCGCGCATCGGCACGTCCGAATGCTCCCGATCCGCAACATACGTGAGCGCGTCCGAGAAACCGAGCTTCATCGCCTCGATCTGCAAGTGATAACTCTCGGTCGACTCGCGCGGCATCGCGCCGAGATCGAACCCTTCGAGGATATTGAGCGCGGAGAGCGCGGCGATACCCTGACCGTTCGGCGGGATCTCCCAGACTTCGTGGCCGCGATACGACACGCTGATCGGATCGTCCCAGGTGCTCGTGTGCGCGGCGAGGTCTTCCTTGGTGATGTAGCCGTTCGTCTCAGCGGCGAAGGCGGCGATGCGCTCCGCCAGCTCGCCTTTGTAGAAGGCTTCGGCGTGGCTCTCGGCGATCAACCGGAGGGTGCGCGCGTGATCCGGCAACTGCCACATCTCGCCCGCGCGCGGCGGCGTGCCGTCCTTCGTGAAGGTGGTAAACCAGGCGGCAAACTCTGGGCCGACATTCGTGACGGCGTAGCGGCGCGCCGATCCGCCCCATCCCTCGGCGACGACGGGCGCGAGCGGGTAGCCGCCCTCGGCATAGCGGATGGCGGGCTCGAATAGCGCCTCGAAGGGCAGTTTGCCGAACTTCTCATGCAAGTCGCGCCAGGTGCCGGGCGCGCCGGGAACGGTGACAGGCAGCCAGCCGCTGTTCGGGTACTCGGTGTGTCCCAATTTCTGGAAGAGTTCCGGGGTATGCGTCGCCGGGGCGCGGCCCGAGCCGTTCAGACCGTGCAATTTTTTGCCGTCCCAGACGAGCGCGAAGGCATCCGCGCCGATGCCGTTGGAGGTCGGCTCGACGACAGTGAGGGCGATAGCCGTGGCGACGGCGGCATCGACCGCGTTACCGCCGCGCTGGAGCATCTCCAGCCCCGCCTGCGCCGCCAGCGGCTCACTGGTCGCGACGACGCCGCGCGAGGCGACAATCGGCATCCGCCGCGACGGATACGCGTAACTCTCAGGACGCAGGTTCTCCCCGGAATCTTGCATGAATTTCTCCCAGCACTGCGAAGCGTACTCAGCACTCAGCACTCAGCATGTCGTACTCAGCACTGGTAGATGGTGCCGAAGGAGGGACTCGAACCCTCATGCCCTTGCGGACAACGGTTTTTGAGACCGTCGCGTCTGCCATTCCGCCACTTCGGCACAGCACGGCAGAGGATACCAGCCAACGCGGGTACGGTCAATTTTGGCCCGCCCGGAGAGAGATTATGGGTATGCCGCGCGCCACCGCACGCGCCCATTGAAACCGGCTTCCAACGGACGCACATGTATACTGGTCGCCGGAGCCGACCGGCACACCCATCGCACCGGAGCAGACTGATGGCATTTCTCCTCTCGATCATCGCCAGCACATCGACCTCCGGTACGGTGGTGACGACCGTGCTCTGGCTGCTGGTTGCCGTCTCCGCCGTCGCCTTCTTCACCCATTTCGTCCATGTGCCGTATACGGTCGCGCTCGTCGTCACCGGGCTGGCGCTCGGCGTGATCGGCGGGCCATTCTCCGTCTCGCTGACCGAGGATTTGATTCTCGATGTCTTCGTGCCCGCGCTACTCTTCGAGGCCGCCTACAATCTGCCCTGGCAGCGACTCCGCGCCGAGATACGGCCAATCACGGCGCTCGCCATCCCCGGCGTGATTGCCAGCACCTTCATCGTCGGGGCGACGGTCCATTTCGCCGGGCTGCACTGGCCCGTCGCGCTCCTCTTCGGCGCGCTGATCTCGGCGACCGACCCCGTCTCCGTGGTCGCCACTTTCCGTCAACTCGGCACCGACCGGCGGCTCTCGATCATCGTCGAGGGGGAGAGTCTGTTCAATGACGGCACCGCGCTCGTCGTCTTCCGGCTCGTCCTGACGGTCGTGCTCGCGGGCAGCGTCTCGGCGGGCGCGACGGCCCTCGCCTTCGTCGTCTCGATCGCCGGCGGCGTGCTCGTCGGCCTGGCCGTCGGCTACCTCAGCGCGCTCGTCCTCGGCCAGATCGACGAATATCTGATCGAGATTACCGCTACTTTGCTGATGGCCTATGGCACCTTCGTCCTCTGCGAGCGACTCAACTTCGAGACACGCGGTGTCGCATTGGGCGCGTCGCCCGTCATCGCCGTCGTCGTCCTCGGCCTCGTGATCGGCAGCTACGCCTCGCGCGCCAGCATGTCCCCGGTCACGCGCCTCTCGATGCACGACACCTGGGAACTGGTCGGCTACCTCGCCAACTCGCTCATATTCCTGCTGATCGGCTTGCAAATTCATCAGGCGGCCATACACGCGAGCGATATTCCGCTGATCGCCTGGGCGATTGTCGGCGTCCTCGTCAGCCGCGCCCTCGTCGTCTATGGCGTCGGGTTGTACACCAATCTGCGCTCACCGACGCGCCGTCTGCCGCGCGCGTACCAGCATGTGATCGTCTGGGGCGGCTTGCGTGGGGCGATCGCGCTCGCCGCCGCACTCAGCATCCCCGCCGCCGCTGTCCCCGAACGCGGGATCATCCTGCTCATGACCTTCGGCGTCGTCGTCTTCACCCTGCTCGTTCAGGGCTTGACGATCCGGCCCTTCGTGGCGCGACTGGGACTGAGCGGGCACGGCAACGCCGCCCATCTCGTCGCGCTCGAACGCCTCCAGGGGCAACTCGTCGCCGTGCAGGCGGCCCGCCGCGCGCTGTCGGAGGCGAACGAGGCGGGCGAGATCAGCCCGGACGCCCACGCTCAACTGACCGAGGCGTACGGGCGGCGCGCCGACAAACTGCGCGACGATCTGGCGGGCCTGCACGTCTCGGCGGACGACTTGCGCGCGCAAGGATTGCTGACCGCGCACCGGAAGGCGCTCCACGCAGAGAAGGACGCGCTCCTCTCGCTACGCACGCGCGGCACAATCACCGGCGGCGTCTTCCGCTCCCTGAATGCGGACGTTGACCGCCGGATGGCCCAACTGGATGCACCGGACGCGGATACTGACATGGATGCCGCCGACGCATTGCTCCTCGGTGATGCGGAGAGCGATGACGCCATTACGCGATAGCGCCCTGTCCGCGCAACTCCGCAATCGCGCCATCATCGAAGCCCAGTTCCCGCAGGATGGTATCAGTATGCTCGCCGAGGAGCGGCGGCGGTAGCGTCACTTCGAGGTCCGCCGAGCGGAGGTGGTATGGCATCCCCGGCACGGTCAATTCGCCGATGGTCGGATGCTCCACGGTGCGCGCCAATCGCTCGTGCTGCACCTGCGGGTTCGCGAAGACTTCGTCGATGGAGGAGATCGGGCCGCACGGCACGTTGACGGAGCCGAGCAGTGCCAACAATTCCGCCGTCGTCATCGTGCGGAATTTGTCGGCGATCATCGCCGTCACTTCCTCGTAGCGGGCGAGGCGGTCCTGATTGCGGGCGTAGCGCGGATCGGTCGCCCGTTCCGGCCAGCCGAGCACACCGCAGAGCCGTCCCCAGAGCGCGTCATTGCCGATGGCGAGGCAGATGAAACCGTCCGCCGTTTCATAGGTGTCGTAGGGCGCAATCGTCTGGTGACGGTTGCCGACGCGCTTGGCGATAATCCCGGCCATGTGGTAGTTGACGGTGTAGTAGACGAGCATCGAAACCTGCGCGCCGAGCAGCGACGCGTCGATGAACTCACCGCCACCGCCGCTCGCCTTGCGGAAGAGCGCGGCGACAATCGCGTAGGCCGCGAACATGCCCGCCGTCATGTCCGCGATCGGGATGCCGACGCGCGTCGGTGGCCCGTCCTCCTCCCCGGTCAGGCTCATGATGCCGCTCATCCCTTGCAGGATCAGGTCGTACGCCGTCCAGTTGCGGCCCGGCCCGGTCTGCCCGAAGCCGGAGATCGAGCAGTAGACGATCGCCGGGCGGCGCGCGGCGACCGCGTCATAGTCGAAACCGAGGCGACCAATCGTGCCGGGGCTGAAGTTCTCGATGAAGACATCCGCCGTCTCGATCATCTTCCAGAGGATCGCCTTACCGCCCTCGCTCTTCAGGTCGAGCGCGATGGAGCGCTTGTTCCGGTTGACGCTCAAATAATAGTTCGCCTCCCCTTCCGAGAAGGGTGGCCCCCAGGCGCGCGTATCGTCGCCCTTGCCGGGCTGCTCGATCTTGATGACTTCCGCGCCCATGTCCGCGAGCATCATCGTGCAGTACGGCCCCGTCATCACCCGCGTGAGATCGACAACCCGCACGCCCGCGAGCGGCAACTTCCCTTCCATCCGTCATCTTCTCCCTTCAACGACGTTTGAACCACAGAGACACAGAGCACGCAGAGGAAGAGAAAGAGGATAGGGAAACGACAAGTATGTACGACTCCCTCGTTTTTCTTCGTGCCTCTCTGTGTGCGCTGTGTCTCTGTGGTTCAAGTGCATTCGTCTTACTTGTGTTTGTAGAGCGCGTAGGTGAAGCCCTGCGCGATGGCCGCTTCCACGTCGGTCTGCGGGGTGAGGACGAGGACGAGGTTGGGCGAGACGACGGAGGCGGTCATCTGGACGAGCGCGACGCGGGTGTATTGCGCGTCGAAGCCGGGCAGATCGAGGCCGCGTCCGGGCCGGCCACCGCTCGTCACCTTGCTCATGCCGACGGCGATGTAGGTCGGGTGCTGGGCGAGGATATAGGCCGGGTCCGTCTTCTCGTGGCCGGGCAAGCCATCGCCGGTCGCCTTGACGGTATGGGCGATGTGGAAATCGCTCAAACCGAGCATGTCGAGCGTTGGCAGGCGGGAGATGAATGGGACGACGCCCGCCGCGTCAATTGCCAGCGTCGCATCGGGCGGCGCATTCGCCTTGAGGTACTCGCCGAGCGCCGTCAAGCCGGTGACGACGCGCATGTGCGTGCTCGCCTCGCGCTGCTTCAGGAAGGTATCGGGCGGCAGCAGCGGCACGAAGAGCCAGAGGGCGATCAGGGCGACCGAGAACGCGGCGAGCGGCGAGGCGCGCTCCGCCCAATTCACCGGGGCGCCGTCCGTCGTGGGCCTACGGCGGAGCGTACGCCACGGGAAGCCGAGCAGCGACCAGACGCCCGCGACGGCGAGTACGATGATGAACGGGAAGACATGGAAGAGGAAGCGCGGCCCGATGAAATCGCCACCGACGAGGATGATGTAGCCGACGAACGCCGCCGCCAGGAGCGCGATGTACCGCGCGGCGCGACCCCGGATCGCGCCGGAGGGGATGAGCACGAGCAGGATGGCGAGCAGCGCGACGGTGGCGGGGTGCAGTTGCGGGAGGCTATTGATAACGTAGTCGATCCCCCGCCGAACCTGCTGCGCCGCCGTACCGACCTTATCGTAGAAGGTGTTCGGCACCGGCTCGCCGTAGTACGAGAGCCGCCATACCTCGTGCGCGCCGGCGATGACGATGAACGGGAGCGCGAAGCCGAGCACATCGCGCGGTCGGGGTCGCACATCCGATTCATCGGACGCCATGCGCGCAAATCGCCACGCGACGATGGGCGCGAGCCAGACCTGCCAGACGAGCCAGGCGAGCGTCACCGCCCAGAGCCCCGCCCCCTCCGGTCGGGTGAGATAGGCCGCCGCGAAGACCACACCTGCCCACGGCCACTTACCGCGCAAGACGAGGCAGGCGGCGACCGTCGCAAGGAGCGCGAAGAGATGCGTCTCCAACCCGATGGCGGCGTAGAAGGCGAACCAGCCGCACCCCGCCATCACGAGGCTCGGCGTCGCGCGCAAGAGCCCGGACGCGCCCGGCATGACGAGCGACGCGAGCCAGTAGGTGGCGATCACGACGCCGAGCGCGGCGCCGATCGAGACGATCTTCGTCACGCCCAGCAGCGGCAGGCCGATCTTCGCGCACCCAGCGAGGAAGACGGTGAGGAGGAAGTTCGTGTATCCCTCAACAGGCTGCTGGCCGGGATTGAAGCGTAGACCGTCCCCGTCCGCGAAGTTCTGCGCGTACCGCAGGGTGATATGCGTGTCGTCATAGAGCCGACCGAACATGCGATGCGAGGCGTAGAGCGCGTAGCCGAGGGTGACGAGCACGGCGAGCGCAAGCAGCCAGCGACCATCGAGCCGCGCGAGCCCCCGCACCCAGGGCCGCGCGACCAGTATGCGCCGCCAGACAAAAAACATCGCAACCAGCGCGGCGACCGCGACACCGAGCGCCGCATGCGCCTGCTGACCGGGATCGTCCGCCCGCCGGAGCGCGAGGTAGATGGCCGCGATCAGGACGGGCCCGTACACCACCGCCAGCACCGACGCAATCGGCGATCCGGTCGAGAGCGCAACGAGCGTCAGCGCCGCCGCGATGCCGAGAATCAGCAGCACGGCGAGCAGCGGCGGCACGACCGGGCCGAAGCGCAGCGGATTGGTGTAGACAACGACGCGCTCCACCGCGACACCGAGCACCCGGTTATCCTTCGGCGGCATCGCGGTATCGGACGGAACGACACTGAGGTCGGGCGTCTCCGCCGGATTCAGGCTGCCGCCACCGGCGGGCAGGCGCACCGGGAAGGTGACGAAGTCCGTCGTGCTCTGCACCACACTGATCGGGCTCGGTCGCCCCTGCAAGCCGAGGGTCACTCGGGGCGGCTTGCTCCCTGGGCGATTGCCGGAGAGCACGATATCCGCTTCGCCGGGAAAGACCCCCTGCGGGAGACGGATGAGCGCGTTCGCCTCCGTCCAGCGATAGGTGAAATTATCTTTGCCCTCGGCGTCGAAGAAGCCACGCAGCCGCTGCTCAGTGTTGACGTCACCGACCCGTACGGTATGCCGGTACGGTACCTGAAAGAGGACGACAAGCGTGAGCAGCGCGACCACGCACAGCAGCGCGAAGACGGAAGCCCTGGCACGGATACCCGCTGGCGCCCAGGAAAGCGTCGCAGTCAGTTTCCCGGCCGCGCGCGGCCGTTCGATGGTCGTTGTTGTCATCCTCTGTCCTACGTAGCGAGCGCGATATCGGTCCCACGCCGATCCGCGCCGCATTGTAACACGCTGGTAGCGCGGACCCCGCGTGCTATCATTGCGTCCGAAAACCGGCACAGCCGGTTGCCCATGGACGAGGATGCGACGAGCGGAGGAGCAGCCGTGCCAACAGCCAGCCCGACCGGTGCAGCGGCCCTGATCGACGCGCTCGCCGCGCAGGGCGTCCGCTATCTCTTCGGCATCCCCGGCGTCCATACGCTCTTGC
>JBPCMC010000155.1:0-13487 GCA_051002645.1 Thermomicrobiales bacterium | reverse complement strand
GAGTCGCTGGCGAGCGTGATTCAGCGGCAGCAGGAACTGCCGACCCTAATCGCGGCGGACTGATTCGACCTTTCGACCTTTCGACGGAACCGCATCATGTATTTACACACTTGACAGGACACACCCGGGTCAGGGCGTGGTATGTGCGTGGCAGGGTTCCATCCTCGTTCTCGCGCTCCTATCTCTTGACATAGGTCCGTTGCGGATATACCATGTCCGCTATGGACCTATCAACTCCTCTCACCCCCGCCGTCTTCTACATATTGCTCGCCCTCGCGACGGGCGAGAAGCACGGCTACGAGATCATGAAACAGGTGAAGCAGGACGCGAGCGGCAAAGTGAAGATGGGCAACGGCACGATGTACGGTTCGTTGAAGCGGATGCTCGCCAACGACCTGATCGCCGAGGCGGGTGACCGGATCGACCCCCGCCTGGACGATGAGCGGCGGCGCTATTATCGGCTCACCGAGCGCGGACAACGCGCGCTGAACGCGGAAATGGAGCGGTACGTCGAGACGGTCTCCCTCTTGCGCAAGCGGAACCTGATCGCCGGCAACTCCTTCGGGGTGAGCATATGAAGAAACACTCCCAGCCGAGCGAAAGAGCGGCCCGTTGGTATGCCTTGCTTGTGAGGCTCTATCCCGGCGACCATCGCCGCGCGTTCGGTGCGCAGATGCTCCAGACCTTCAAGGACCAGTACCGGGATGCATCCGAGCAGCGCGGGGAGGCCGCGTTTGCCTTCTGGCTCGCGGTCGTCGGTGACGCATTGACGGGGAGTATCAAGGAGCAAAGCATGTCAGTACGAACGCGGCGTATCCTCCCGATGGTCATGCTGATAATTGTGGCAATCCTGCTCGCAGGGATTGCCGTCATTCTGAGTCAGGGTACTTCCCTGGCGTTCACGGTCATCATCCCGATCGTCATGCTCGGCGTCACGTACGTGGTCGTGAAGCATTCGCCGCACACGAGTGCATCGTCGCCGAGACGACACGTCTGGATCGAATACGGGCTGCGCACCGGCGTGCCGTTCGGCATCCTCTGGATTGCATTCAACCTGGCGAGTAATCTCGCCACCTATGGCAGCCCGCTCTACTCTACGTCGCGGTCGATTGCTGCCGTCCTCTTCACACTCGGAATGCCGGTTGCCTTCGGCCTCGTGGGGTTCATCACCGGGCGAAAGAGCCGGGCAACCAGCGACGGGGCATTCGCGGGCTTGCTCGCCGCCGGTATCAGCGCAGCGATTGCGGTCGTTAGCCTGGTTGTCATCATGCTTCTGTTCTGGGATACCGTGCGCGCCAACGCCTTTCAGGACCCCGGCATGATCGGCGACTGGCACCAGAGCGGCGACGCGACCTTTGGCCGGTTCCTGTGGGACGACAACCTCGGCGCCGCGTTTTTCATGACGCTCTTCTCGCTCATCTTCGGTGGGTTGCTCGGGGCGATCGGTGGCGCGCTCGGCGCTGCACCGCCCAGGAACGGGCATGGCGCCGGCGTAGAGATGGCGGCGCCGGGAGGGGGAACTGGGTGATCGAACGGACGCTCATCACGAGCGGTAATCAATCACCTATGAACGCCACACGCCAAAGAATCACGCATTGAACTCCGCGAATGAGGGTTGCGTGAGGCGGTTGTTCCGATGCGACTGATCGATCATTTGCACATCATCGCTGTCTAATTCCCAGTCGAGTGACCGAACATTATCGTCGATATGTTCGGCTGTCCCGGAACCAGGAATGGCGATGATGCCCTTGCGCATCAGCCAATTGAGGATGACCTGCGATGCCGATCGTTGATACTTCTTCGCCAGTTCCTGAACGACAGGGAGGGTAAGGTCCCGGCCCTTCCCGACGGGTGAGTACGCGGTGAGGGCGATGTTTCGCGTCTGGCAATAGTCCAATAACTCCTGCTGGTTCAGGCTCGGATGATACTCGACCTGGTTCGCGATGATGCCGTCGGTGATCGCCGCTGCCCTTTCCAGACGCGGGATGGCGAAGTTCGAGACACCGAAGTTCTTGATCACTCCCCGGTCCTTGAGTTCCTGGAATCCCGCGAATGTCTCTTCCATCGGGATGTCATCATTGGGCCAGTGGATAAGCACCAGATCGAGATAGTCGGTTTGTAGTTCTGTCAGGAAGCGCTCGGCGGCGGCGATGACATCGTCGCGATGGAGATCATCCCGCCGGACTTTCGTCGTGAGAAAAATCTCCGCGCGCTGCACGCCGGAATCACGTATCGCCTGGCCGACCTCCCGGTGATTCGCGTAGCCGTCGGCGGTATCGATGTGCCGATAGCCCAGCGCGAGCGCCGTTCGGACTGATTCGAAGCACTGGCGCCCCTTGAGGGGCCATGTGCCGAAACCGAGAATGGGGATGCCGTTGACGGATTTCATAGCGAGAGGATAGGGCGCACACGGAAGGAGTGTCAAGGCGTAGGACACGCATGTGTCGGTGTTCTATGATTCGGTCACCCGGTAAGTGTTCTGTGAAAATGTCACGCTATGGAGAACGTGACCGTGAACGCGAAAGAGCAACGACGAATCATGGTCCTCACCGATGTGGTGAGCGGAGCAATGTTGGTGGCGGCTGCGGCGACCTGTTTGCAGGTGTCGGAACGGCACACGAAACGGTTATTGGCGGCCTTTCGTTGGGGCGGCGTGGCAGCCCTCGCACATGGCAATCGAGGGCGTCAGCCCGCACACACACGGTCGGCAGCGGTGCGGCAGCAGGTCGGGAAAGTGGCGACGCAGAAGTATGGTGGGTTCAATCAGGTGCATTTGACCGAGCAGTTGGGTGAGGTGGAAGGAATCATCCTCTCCCGGTCAAGCGTGCGACGGATTCTCGGGCAAGCGGGGATCGGCTCTCCGCGTAAACGGCGTGCGCCCCCACACCGCAGCCGTCGGGAACGCTATCCCAAAGCGGGGATGCTCGTCCAGATTGACGCGAGCCCGCATGACTGGCTGGAAGGACGCAGGCCACGGCTGACGTTATTCGCGGCGATTGACGACGCGACGGGGGAACTGCTGGCGCTGCTCTTTCGGGCCGAGGAGGATGCCCAGGGCTCTTTCCTGCTCGTGCGGATGATCGTCACGACGCATGGGCGACCGCTCGCTTTGTATCACGACCGGCACGGCATCTTCCAGGTCAACGCGAAGCAGGAGCTGACGCTGACCGAGCAACTGGCGGGCGCGCCGGAGCCGACCCAGTTCGGGCGATTACTCGAAGAGTTGGGGATTGCGTCCATCGCGGCGCGTAGCCCGCAAGCGAAAGGGCGGGTGGAGCGGTTGTTCGGCACGCTCCAAGACCGCTTGACCAGCATGCTCCGGCTGGCGGGAGTGACGAATGAAGCGGAGGCGACCGCCTGTTTGCCCGCTTTCCTCGCAGATTTCAATACCCGCTTCACGGTGTCGGCGGCAGAGGAAGGAGCCTGCTACCGGGCAATGGAGACAGAGAGGGACCTCGATACGCACTTTTGTTTCAAGTATCAGCGGACAGTCGGGATGGATAACACGGTGCGTTTCGGCGGCGCGCGGCTCCAATTGCTGCCGGGGCCACACCGCCGGTCGTGGGCACGGGCGGTGGTCGAAGTGCAGGAACGGCTCGATGGTTCGCTGGCGGTTTATGATCACGGAGACTTTCTCGTGACGACGCCCGCACCGCCAGAAGCGCCGCTGCTGCGCGCGCGCGGCGGACGCCGGGGGGGCGCAGCAGCGGCGGACGCGCCGTGCCGGTCGCGCCGCGTCCAATGCTGCGTCGGGAGCGGGCGGGCGCACGGGTCAGCACGACGAAACCGGGGACGAATCATCCGTGGAAGCGCGGCTTCCGACAGCGGGGTGACAAAATCACTGAACAATTAGAGTGACAGAATCACTGGACAACAACAGGCGTAGGACACGCATTGCTCGTCTCCCCATTGCCTCGGTCGTCACGCAGTCAGAGTAAACCCTTCGTAGCCGTTCGCCGCGACAGCATCACATTTCTGCCGGTAGGCCCCGACGCCGCCGACGTAGGGCATGAAGATGCGCGGCTTGCCGGGAATGTTCGCCCCCATATACCAGGAGTTGGCTCGGGGATAGAGCGTCGTGTGGGCCACCTCGTTGACGTGCGTCACCCACGCATCTTCCGCCTCGACGGTCGCCTCGATGCCGGTGAGATCGTGCGCGCGCAGATAGGCGAGGCAGTCCGCGACCCAGTCCACATGCTGCTCGATGGAGACGATCATGTTGCTGAGCACGGAGGGGCTGCCGGGGCCGGTGATGAGGAAGAGATTGGGGAAGCCGGCGGTCGCGATGCCGAGGTAGGTGCGCGGGCCTTCCGCCCACTTCCGCTTTAGCGCCTGGCCGCCCGTGCCGCGAATGTCGATGCTGAGGAGCGTGCCGGTCATCGCATCGAAGCCCGTAGCGAAGACGATACTGTCCAGTTCGTACGCCGCGTCCCGTGTCCGCAGGCCCGTCGGGGTGATCGACTCGATCGGGTCCTTCCTGACATCGATCAGGGTGACGTTGGCGCGGTTGTACGTCTCGTAGTAATCGGTGTCGAGGGGGAGACGCTTGGCGCCGATAGGGTGGTCTTGCGGCGACAGCGCCTCGGCGACGATGGGGTCATGGACGATGGCGCGAATCTTCGCGCGGACAAACGCGGCTGCCGTGTCGTTCGCATCTTCGTTGGTGCCGATGTCCGCGAACGCCGACGTGAAGCCGAAGCCGCCGTGCTCCCAGCGGCCCTCGTACGCGCGCTGCCGCTCCTCGGGCGTTGCAGCCAGAGCAGGCGTGTCATTGACCGGGACGACAAAGCCGGCGCGCGACTCGCGATTCTTGCGCCGGCGCTCGGTGTAGTTCGCCTTCCACTGCTGCTCGGTCGCCGGGTCCAGTGGGGCATTCCAGGCAGGGATTGTGAAGTTCGGCGTCCGCTGGAAGACGAAGAGGTGGGCCGCCTGCCGCGCGATGATCGGGATGGACTGAATGCCGGAGGCGCCCGTGCCGATGACGCCGACCCGCTGGCCGGTGAAGTCGACCCCTTCGTGCGGCCAGTTCCCGGTGTGATACCACCGGCCCGCGAATGTATTGAGGCCCGCGAAATCGGGCACCTGCGCGGTGGAGAGGCAGCCCGCCGCCATGATGCAGAAGCGCGCCGAGACCCGTTCGCCGCCGTCCGTTTCGATCGCCCAGCGGTTCGTCGCGTCGTCGAAGACCGCAGCAGTCACGCGCGTCTCGAATTGGATATCCCGTCGCAGATCGAAGCGATCCGTGACGTGATTGATATAGCGCAGGATCTCCGGCTGGCCGGCGTACCGCTCGGTCCACCGCCATTCCTGCTGGAGTGCGTCCGAGAACGAATACGAGTAGTCCATGCTCTCGATATCGCAGCGCGCGCCGGGATAGCGGTTCCAATACCAGGTGCCGCCGACGCCGCTACCCGCCTCGTACACCCGCGCCGAGAGCCCGCGCCCGCGCAGGCGGTGGAGCATATACAACCCCGCCAGCCCGGCGCCGACGATCACCGCGTCGAAGGCGTTCGCCCGCTCTGCCCCGGCATCCACCGGTTGCTCTCGCATATCGGACATCTCTTCTTCTCCCGCGACTTTCGCTGTCAGCGCCCGACCCAGCGAGTTGCACCGCCGAACGATACCAGGATCCTCTCTTTGGCCTCGAACTGCACGTACTTTGCACCGAACGGCTACGTTATGCAATCGGGGCGGGGCGGCGTGACCGGTGACAATCCTCAAGGTGTTCGATGCGCGACGCCGCGTAGTACCTCGCGTGCGAGCCGGATCGCCTCCGGCTGCGGCAGTGCGCGGCCCTTCGCATATGCATCGGTTGCGGCTGACTCGCCGAGCGCCGCATCAATGAGCGCCGCCGTGCGCGCTTCCTCATCGCCGTCCTCATCGGTGGGAGCGGCGATGCCGTGCGTCGTGCGCATTTCTTCCACCGCACCCCACAATCGCGCCGCGTGTTCCGCCTCGCCCCGCAGTATCGCCACGCGCGCCACCGCCGCGATCGTCCTGGCGATCTCCGCGACGTTGCCCTGCTCGGCACGGAGTCCGAGGCATTCCGTGAAGCGTGCCGCAGCGCTCTCTGCATTCCCGCGCTGCACCGCGACCATGCCGAGGTTGTACAACGCCCACGCGACATGCTCCGCGTCCCCGGTGTCGCGGAATCCCGCTAACCCGTCCCCCAGGTACGGCGTGGCGCGTGCGCCGTCGCCCTCACGGCGGGCGAGTTCGCCCAGACTTGTCAGCGAGTACGCAATCGCGCCCGGATTATTCACCGATCGCCGCAGCGTCAGCGCCTCCTCCATCAGCGCGCGGGCGGTCGCGTAGTCGCGCTGGCGCATCGCGAGACCGCCGAGTCCCGCCGTGGCATGTGCGATGCCCCATGGATCGCCGGTCGCACGGAACACGGCGAGACTGCGCTCATAGCGTTCGCGCGCCGCTTCCGCATCGGTCGGAATCAGTATCTCGCCGAGTACGAAGAGCGCCAGCCCGAGACCCCAGGGATCGTCCACGGTCTCGAGAACCGCGACGCTCTCCGTCATCAACGCGCGCCCGGTCTCCGCGTCTCCCCGGTAGAAGATGGTCAGTGCGAGATTCATCAGCGCCTGCCCGAGGCTGCGACGGTTATCGAGCGTGCGGAAGCGCGCCACGCTCTCCGTGAGGAATTGGGCTGAGCGCGCGAATTCGCCCATATTCCACGCGAGCGCGCCCGCGGCGTTCAACGCCCGCGCGTACCCCCATCCGTCGCGATCCGCATCCCCCTTCGCCAGCGCCTCCCTGACCCATGCCCAGCCCTCGCGATCGCGCGCGACGGCGTCCCAGAACCAGTCGAGGTTGCCGACGATCCGCAGGGCGCGCTCGGTCTCGTCGCGGTCGAGCGACCAGCGGAGTGCGGCGCGCACATTGTCCAGCTCGGTCGCTGCGGCGCGGGACCATGCCGTCCGCTCGCCGCTCTGCAACCCCCGCTCCGCGTTGTCCGACCACGCGAGCATCAGGTCGGCGTGGCGCTTGCGGACGGTCTCCTCCTCACCGCTCGCGACCAGTTGCTCCTCCGCGAACTCGCGGATCGTCTCGAGCATCCCATAGCGCGTGCGGCCATCGGCGCCGCGCTCGACCCGGACGAGGCTGCTGTCCACGAGTGTCGCCAGCTCGTCCATGACTTCCCTCGGCTGCCCATCTGCCCCGGCAAAGAGGGCTTCCGCGCTCTCTGTCGTCCAACCGCCGACGAAGACGGCGAGCCAGCGCAGGCACTGCTGCACACCAGGAGCGAGGAGGTCGTAGCTCCACGCGATCGTGTCGCGCAATGTCCGCTGGCGTGCGGGGAGGTCGCACGGGCCGTCGGTGAGCACCTGTAGCCGCCGTTCGAGGCGCGTCGCCAGTTCCTGCACCGTGAGATGCCTGCCGCGCGCCGCCGCCAACTCGATCGCCAGCGGCAGGCCGTCCACACGCGCGCAGATCGCCGCGACACTCGGCGCATCGGCCGTGGTGAGCGCGAAGCGTGGCGCGATCGCCCGCATGCGCTCGACGAAGAGCGCCACCGCAGGCGTCCGCGACCACCACTCGATATCGGGCGACTCGCGCAGATCGGGCAGCGCGAGGGGGGACACGCTGTACTCGTGTTCGCCCGACAGATGCAGGATCACGCGGCTCGTCGCCACGACCTTCAGATCGGGACACACCGCGAGCAGATCGCTCACAGCGGGAGCGACGGCAAGCAGATGCTCGAAGTTGTCGAGCACGAGGAGCAGACGCTTCGCCCGCAGGTGGGCAATCAACCGCTCCTGCGGTGGAGTGTCGCCCGCTTCCGATAGTCCCAGGGTGTGTGCAACGGTGGCGAGCACGAGACCGGGGTCGCGCAGCGCCGCCAGGGGGACGAAGAAGACGCCGTCCGGGAAAGAATCGCGCATCTCCGATGCAACCTGGAGCGCGAGCCGGGTCTTGCCGACGCCGCCGGGCCCGGTCAGGGTGACGAGGCGGATAGCGGGTCGATCGAGCATCTGGCAGACGGCACGGCGATCATCCGTCCGGCCGATGAGGGACGTGAGCGGGAAGGGGAGATTGCTCGGTGAATTGATCTTGGCAGCGGGCACGTCCGCCCGATCGCGAGGACGCGCCGCAGCGAGGAGGATGGCGCGGTCCTCGGTGGTCAGCGCCAGCGCGTCGGCGAGGCGGTGGATGGTGTCGTAGTAGGGGCGCGCGCGCGTACCGCGTTCGAGATCGCTGATCCCGCGTGCGCTCAGCCCCGCCTGCGCGCCCAGCGACTCCTGCGTCAGCCCGGCGGCCATGCGGAAGCGTTTCAGTCGGTCACCGAAGGTCACGGGCGGATCGGTAGCCATCGCTCCTCCACTCCCTGTTGTCCGCTCGGCGTCATTGTACCCGAGTGGGCACGCGATACGCGGAGAAGTGCGTGGGTGGTGCGTGGGTGGTGCGCATGGGATCGGGGGCCGCAGCCCGGCACACTGGTACCATCCCGCACCACCGCGCGGTGCGGATCGGAACCAACAGGAAAGGAGTCACATCATGGCGACAGCGGTAGACACCGTGCCCGTCTTCGCACGGCCGGGCCTCGACAACTCCGTGTGGTATGGGAGCGCCCTGCTCAGTTTCCTGGCGACCGCCGAGATGACCGGCGGGCGCTACACGCTGCAAGTAATGCGGATGGCAAAGGGCTTCACCCCTCCTGCGCCGCATCGCCATGGGCCGGAGGATTTCTACATTATTCGCGGCCAAGTGCGCTTCTGGATGGCGGGGGAGGAGATCGTGGCGAGAGCGGGCGACTTTGTTCGCACGCTGCCGGGTGTCTGGCACACCCTCCAAGTGGAGTCGGATGAGGCGGAGTTCCTGGTCATCTTCTCGCCCGCCGGCATGGAGGACTTCTTCCGCACGCTGGCCAGGCCCGCCGAGGCGATGGGGCTGCCGGCAGGGCGCGTCGGCCCGCCCGACGCCGCCCGTCTGCGCGCCCTCGCGCCGCAATACGGGGCCGAGTTCTCGCCCCCCGGCACCACGCCGCAGGAGATGGGCGATCTGCCTGCGTAATCGAATCCTGATCCTCGGCGATCGCCGCATTCGTCGCGCGAGACGCGCGCAAACGGACTTGAGTGGCAGCAACGAGAGGAGATTAACATGGCAACCACGATGACGACAGCGACCGGCTGTTTCTATGTTCCGCAGGAGGGTGGCGAACCTATCCGCATCTTCGATGAGGAGATCAGCGTCAAAGTGACGGGTGCGGAGACGGCGGGCGCCTACGCGCTGCTCACGATCAGCGTCGCGCCGGGCGGCGGGCCGCCCATGCACGCGCACCCCGGCAGCGAGACGTTTTATATCCTCTCCGGCGCGTTCGCATTCACCCGGCGGGACGCACACGGTGTCTCGACCTTCCGAGCCGGCCCCGGCACGGTCGTCAATGCGCCCGGCGGGGTGCCACATCGGTTCGAGAACGTCAGTCCGACTCACAGCGCGATGCTGATCATCGCGGCTGCGGACTCGGTGGATTTCCTGCGCGAGGTGGGCGCCGCGTTCCCGCCCGGCGCGCAGCCGGACATGGAAAAGATGCTCGACATCAACGCGCGGTACGCCATCGAGACCTTCCACGGCGAGGAGGGGAGCCGCCCCGAGCCGCCGAAAGAAGACGCGACGAGCGCGCGGGCGCGGGCGCTCGCCTGGCGCTTCCAGCAAGCCAATGAGCAACTGATCGCGACGATTGCCGCCTGCACGCCGGAGCAGTGGCGGGCGATCTGCGCGGACACCGGCTGGACGGTCGGCGTGCAAGCGCATCACATCGCGGTGGGCGAGGCGGCACTCGCGGACGTGGCTCAGGGCGTCGCGTCGGGGCACCCCCACCCACCGATGCCGCCGGGGAAGTTGGATGAAATGAACGCCCGGCACGCCGAGGAGTTCGCGAACGTGACGATCGCGGAGACGGTGGCGCTCCTGCGGGACCATGGCGCACTGGCGACCGAGACGTACCGGAGCCTGAGCGATGCGCAACTCGCCCTGACGACCCTACTCGCGGAAGGCTACACCGTGAGCGTCGCGGATCTGATCGAGCGGCACGCGATCGGGGAGATCGAGCGGCACGGCGAGCAAATCCGCAGCGCGATCACGGCGTGAGCGCACCTCACGCCTCCGTACATTGGTACTCCGCAGATGCGGGGTCTCTATGCGCCGCGCGGGACGAACGTGACCGACTGGACATTGAGGGCGGTATCGGCGGGCAACGCGGAGCGCCAGTGCCATTCGCCGGGCGTGGCATGCAGCAGGCGACCGCCGGAGCAGACGGCCCAGACGGTATCGTCGGGTGCGGCGACGAACAGTTCCACCATGTCGGGCATCGGTATGTCGATGCCCGCGCTGGCTGATTCCCAATGGTCGCCGCCGTCCGACGAGACGACGATCCGGCCGCCGCGTCCGACCTGCGGCGACGGCCCGGCCAGGACGAGATCGGGCCGCGACGATGGGACGAGCGCCGCGCGCGTGTAGTCGGTCTCCAATTTCTCCCAGGTCGCGCCGCCGTCGCGCGAGCGGGCGATGCCGCCGAAGTGTCGCTGCCCATCGTCGCGCCGGTGGTGCGGGAGCGCTGCGTAGCCGAGCGCGGCGTAGAGGAGATCGGGCTCGCACGGGTGGCCGGTGATGAAATGGATATCGTCGTCCTCGATCACCGGCGCGCATGTCCACGTTTCGCCGCCATCGTCGCTCCGCAGCAGGCCGCCGACCTCGACCGAGGCGAAGAGGCGGCCCGTGCTGCCGGGCGGGGCGTAGACGTTGCGCACGGCGCCGGCGCGCGGCGAGTAGGGCAGGAACCACTGCTCGTGCCCGGCGATGCGCGGAATACCCGCCAACTCCTGCCAGGTGCGGCCACCGTCCGCACTGCGGAAGAGGCGCCCCGGCTCGGTGCCGGCCAGGATTGCGCCGGGCTGCAACGGATCGGGAGCAATGCAACGGAAAGCCGAAGCGGTCAGCCCGCTGTTCGCGGACGACCAGGTACGCCCGCCGTCCGCGCTGCGATAGAGGCCATTGCCGTAGCTCCCGGCGAGGATCGTCAGGTCGCCACGATCGCGCCAGGCATGGATAGCCCAGATGCACTCGGAGGCGAGCCCGAGCGGCTCAACCGCGTCGCCGCACAGCCGGTAGACGCCGCCGGTCGTGCCGATATAGGTATCGAACATCGGATGCTCCTTTCCCCACAAGGGGTGCGCGATGGCGGTCACTCCGACGCTTCAGCGGTCACGGGGAAGCAGGAGCAAAATGATACCGCCCTGTCCCGACCGCTGCAAATCCCGCCCATCGGGGCCGATCCACCATCAACATATCCGCCGGACGGTATCGAGCGGTCTACAGCGCTTTGAACATGTAGATGCAGACTTCCGATTCTCTCCCTTTCCTGCCGTCCGTGGTCTCATAGTCCCAGCTAATCTCAAACTCGCCCTTGCCCCAATCCGCATAGCCCAGTCGCTCATAGAGTCGTTTGGCGAGCGGATTGTCCGTGCTGCCCACGGCGAGGCCAATCTGTCTGTACCCGCGCACGCGCGCCAATCGTTCCGCTTCCGTGATGATGCGCGTGGCCACCCCTTGCCTGCGGTATTCCTCGCGCGTGCCGCCCGCTTCCAGGCACGGGGTGTGCGGCGGATAGAGGCTGGAAGGGTCATGCTCGGGGCCATCCCAGCGCAGCAGGAAATGACCAACCGGCGTGCTGCCATGCCAGGCGATCAGGAAGGCCCCTTCGCCGTTCTTTTGCACCGCAAAGCGGCGATGCTGATACCGGGAGCGGTTGTTCGGTGAGAACTGCTGCTCCAGGAAGTCCAGGTCCGCCGCTTTCGCGGGCCGAATCTTCACGGCAAGTGCGGTTCGCTCGGTGTCCCTATCGGCGTTCATCGTCGTGACACTCTACCATACCCAAGTGCCGGTCTATTCGCAGATTCCCAGTATCGGCGCCGTCAAACGTGCCGATGCAGCTGTTATCCAGCATCGTTCGCTCCGAGCACGGCTATACTCGACCTTTCCTCGTGGCGCCAGCGCATGCATCTCCTCACGCTCCCCGCCGAAACGGCAATCGTCACGCTTGTCATGGGGCAACGAGGGGAGATAGCATTGGTCCCGTCCGCGTGCTGCGTCTCATCGCTCGGGACGATGGGAGAAAGAGTGTCATGGATATTGCACAGTTCGACCGGCGCAACTACCCGACCCGCTCCGTGCAGGAGGGCTACGGAGAATGGGCCGCGACCTATGAGAATGTCGTCCTCGACGCGCTGGATCTGCGCCTGCTTGCGCGCATCCGGTCGGTCGTCTGGTCGCAGGCGCGGGCGGTGGCGGATTTGGCGTGCGGTACGGGTCGTATCGGGGCCTGGCTGACACGGCACGGCGCGAGCGCCGTCGACGGTATCGATGTCACACCCGGCATGTTGGATGGGGCGCGTGCTAAAGGCGTCTATCGGCATCTTGTCCTCGGTGACATACGCCGGACGCCGTTCCGCGCGTGCGCATACGACCTCGTGACCGCCGCCCTGGTGGACGAACATCTCCCCGATGTGCGACCGCTCTATCAGGAGGCGGCGCGGATTGCCCGGGCGGCCGGCCGGTTCGTCCTCGTCGGCTATCATCCGTTCTTTCTTATGGGCGGCATTCCGACCCACTTCAATAGCGCGTCGGCGGGGCCGGTGACGATCGAATGCTACGTTCACCTGCTGAGCGATCATGTGTACGCGGCATTGGCAGCGGGCTGGTCCCTCCGCGAGATGCACGAGGGGTTGATCGACGACGAGTGGCTGGCGAAGAAGCCGAAGTGGAGCAACTATCGGCATCAGCCCGTCAGCTTCGCGATGGTGTGGCAGAAACAGTAAGTCGCAAAGCGGGGCTCGGCAATCCTCCAAGCATATCCCTATCACTACGTGCATGTTGGGTCCGATAATAGTCCCTACAGGGACACTTATGAGATCTTGGGTTCAGCGACTGCCATATATAGGGGCGTGTGTTCTCCAACACGGCCAGATGCGGCACTGAATCCGCTAAGTGTCCCTGTAGGGATAGTCCTGCCTGGTGAAAAAGTCGGTTGCCGATGAATCGGCTCACAGGACTCATCGCGATTCCCGCCGATGATTGTTCGTAAAATCATCGGCGGATCGTGCGTCACGGGATCACGAAGAGCATTTGCGGCGTCAAACCGCCGAAACCGGCTGCTCCATCCAGCCATGGACGCCGTCCCCAGCCCTTCGCACTCAGCAGTCGCTTCAGGTTCTGTCCCGCCGCGATCATCAACCCCTCCATATTGACCTTCTTGAGTCCCCGGAGCCGGAACTGGCGCATCCCGTGCCACTGTTTCGCTTCGCCGAAGAGCGGTTCGATCCACACCTTCCGTTTCCGCATCGCTTTCTTGTACTCCTCGGTCTCGTGATACCCGCGCACTCGGTCGAGATAGTCGGCATCGAACGGTCGCGCAATCTGGCGCCCGTGATCGCTCGCCGTGCAGTTGACCTTGACCGGGCAGGCATTGCAGATCGCCG
>JBPCMC010000154.1:0-12194 GCA_051002645.1 Thermomicrobiales bacterium | reverse complement strand
CAGCGGAGTAAAGGTATGATCGCTGTTGAACCGGTAGAGCGCGGGGCTGTTCGGGTCGAAGTCGTAATGCTCGTTCAGTTTGCTCAGGTCCGCATAGGTCGGCCCGTCGGAGCCGGGGTCGCCCGCCATGTTGACCTGCGCCGGGCTGCGCTGCTCGAAGGTATTGTCGCCCGTTTGCAGCTTGCCGCTCTTCAATTCAACCGTGAGCAGGCCCGTCGTGACGCGCGCATTCGGGTCGGACTGCTCCAGGCGCGCCTTGTCGAAGTACTGGACGCCCCGCTTGCCGCCGGGCGCTTCCTTATATGCCTCCTGCTGCCCGTCCCGCGCGGTGGCGAGCGGCCCCCAGAAGTTCGGCTGCACCTGCTCGGCCTGCCGCCAGGTCGCCTCAATCACTGGTGATGCGAAATTCGCTGCCGCCTGCACACCGATCGTCCCGATCCAAATCCCCGCCAACAGCACCGATACCGTGACACCCCATCGCTGACGCATGCCTTGTCCCTTCTCATTCATTCTCCGCACCATCGCGGGCCACTCGTCCCACGTACCACCCCGTACGTCCGAGCCATTCTATCGGTTCACGCCGTTGGAAACCAAATGAACCGCAAAGACGCAAAGAACACAAAGAACGCAAAGGGAAAGATACACAACGCATTTGGGGCGCAAAAGGGGCTGGTGATGGTCACATCCTACCCTTCACGCGTTCTCAATGGATTCTTCTTTGCGATCTCTGCGTCCTTTGCGTCTTTGCGGTTCTCTCCGGTTTCCGTCTACCGACCCGTGAAGGTAGGCGTGCGCTTATCGCGGAAGGCGGCGACGCCCTCGCGGTAGTCATCGGTGCGGGCGGCGAGCTCCTGCATATCCGCCTCGTAGTCGAGGATCGCGTCGAGATCGGGCATCATCGCGCGGTTGAAGGCGCGTTTGGTCAGGCCGATGGCGCGCGTCGGCAAGGCGGCGAGGCGGGCGGCGAGCGCGTGCGTCGTCTCCATCAGGGCACCGGCGGGCACGACCTGATTGACGAGGCCGAGGCGCAGGCACTCCTCCGCGCCGATACGGTCGCCCGTGAAGGCGAGTTCCGCCGCTTTGGCGTAGCCGACGAGCATCGGCAGGAAGAGCATCCCGCCACTGTCCGGCACCAACCCGATCTTGACGAACGCCTGCACGAACGACGCCGCCTCGCTTGCGACGCGCAGATCGCAGGCAAGGGCGATGTTCGCACCCGCGCCCGCCGCCACGCCATTGACCGCCGCGATCACCGGCTTCTCGATGCTTCGGATGCGCCGCACCAGGGGGTTATAGCCCTGCCGCAGATGCTCGCCGACGGAGAGTTGGTGGCCGCCCTTCGCCTCCGACTGTGCATTGAGGTCCTGCCCGGCGCAGAAGCCCCGCCCTGCCCCGGTGAGCACAATGCAGCGCACGGCGGCGTCCCGCTCCGCGCCCCGGAACGCCTCCTGCAACTCCGCGAGCATCGTATCCGTCACCGCGTTCAGCACATCGGGCCTGTTGAGCGTCAGCGTCAGCACACCGTCCGTTGTCTCCGACACGAGGGTTTCGTATGCCATATACAACCTCCGGTTGTAGTGGGCAGTGGGCAGTGGGCAGTTGAAAGCGGATGCGCTACGCGCGTCGGTTTCTGCTCACTGCTCACTGCTCGCTGCTCACCGTTCACTACTCACTGCCCACTGCCCACTACCCACTACCTACTTCCCCTGCCAATGTGGCGGGCGCTTTTCGAGGAAGGCAGTCATCCCCTCACGCATATCCTCGGTGGCGAAGAGGAGATAGAAGTTGCGGCGCTCCGCCTCCAAACCGGCATCGAGGGTCATATCGAATGACTTCAATACGGCGTCCTTACCGAGCATCACGGCAAGCGGCGGGCGGGCGGCGACTTCCTTCGCCAGTTGCATGGCGGATTCGAGGTAGAGTTCGGTCGGCACGACACGGTTGACGAGCCCGGCGGCGAATGCCTCCCGCGCGGTGATCTGCCGCCCCGTCAGGATCATCTCCATCGCCAGCGCCTTGCCGACGGCGCGCGTCAGCCGCTGCGTGCCGCCCGCGCCGGGGATGATGCCGATGAGGATTTCCGGCTGGCCGAAGCGGGCGGACTCGGAGGCGACGATCATGTCGCACATCATCGCCAACTCGCAGCCGCCGCCGAGGGCGTAGCCGCTCACTGCCGCGATCAGCGGTTTGCGCACCTTCCTGATCCGCTCCCACCGCGCGAACTGGTTGCGTTTCAGCATCTCGACTGCCGAGGCGTCCGCCATCTCGCCGATGTCCGCCCCCGCCGCGAAGGCGCGCTCATTGCCGGTCAGGACGATGCAGCGCACGCCCTCGTCCGCGTCCATCGCCTCCAGCGCGTCGCCCACCTCGGTCATCAGCGGCACACTGAGCGCGTTGAGCACCTTCGGCCGGTTCAGCCGCACTACCCCGACCCCGTCATCCTGCTCGACAATGATATGCTCGTAGTCAGCCATCCACCCCTCCCTGGGACGTTGAACCACAAAGACACGAAGTACACAGAGGAGAGAAGGAGAGGCAGCATACCACGGGCATCGTTGGGCGTCAGCAACCGATTCGGCCTTCGCCACCCTTCCCATAAAATGTGAAGGGAAGCCGCGATGGCTTCCCCTCGTTACTCGCTACTCGTTACTCGCTACTGCATCAGAGCATGTCGATGTTGTAGGTCGGCGGCTCCAGCGGCAGGGGTGGGGCGGCCTCGGGGTGGAAGGGCTCGAAATTGACCGGACTCCCCGCGTAAAGGCACTCGTGGCAGATTTGCCGCTCGCCATGCCAGCGGCAGCCGACGCAGTAGCCGCCAGCATAGAAATGCTCGAAGAGCCGGGCATCCATTGCCGTCAGCGGCCTGGCGGCGGCGAGGCGCACGTACTCCGCGCGCACCAGCGGTTCGAGGCTGCGGGGCATGCATTCGGGATAGAGGAGGCGGAAGAGCTCGCCGGTGGCGCGGTCGCGGATGGCGACATACTCGCCCTCATCTGTCTGCGCGCGCTGCACGAGATCGAAGAGGTCCCATTCCACGCCCGCCATCGCGGAGAGGTACTGCAACAGTCGCGCCTTGTCGATCGTGCGTGTGGCGAGCGATTCCAGCAGCGGGCGGACACGCTCGACGACTTCTTGCGTCGCAAGATACACCATATATCGCCCCCCTCATCTGACCTCGCGCGTCTTTGCAGTTGTCATAATCGCGTAGACAGTCTAGCACGCGCAAAACGATCCTACAACCAACATTTGATAAACGCACAACAGGGTTTGTTATGCAAACGTACAGCCGCAAGATGAGTGCCATTACAGCAATGAGCGATGAGCAACGAGCAATGAGTAGGGGCGAACCCCCTCATTGCTCGTTGCGCATCGCTCATTGCTCCCTACGTCGTACGTGGGGTGCGCGGGAGGATGAAGGAGAAGCGGGCGCCCCGGCCTGCCTCGCTCTCGACCCAGATGCGACCGCCGTGCGCCTCGACGAAGCCGCGCGCGATCGCCAGGCCGAGGCCCGCGCCGCCCGTCTCGCGCGAGCGGGACTTTTCGCCCCGGTAGAATCGCTCGAAGATGTGCGGCAGATCGGTCGCGGGGATGCCCTCGCCCGTGTCCACAACATCGACCTGCACGCCCTCCGCCACGGCGCGGGCGGTGACCGCGACCGTGCCATCGGCGGGGGTGTGGCGGAGCGCGTTTTGGACCAGATTGGCGAGCACGCGGCGGACAGCGGGCGTATCGATGACGACCGGGCCGACCGCGCCCTCGACACCGCTGGCGATGTGAATCTCCCGCGCCGCCGCCTGCGCCGACAATCCCTCGACGACCTCAGCAATTAAGTCCGGCAGGGTCGCGGGGGCGAGCGAGAGGGCGAGTTGGCCCGCCTCCAACTGCGAGAGCTCGAAGAGATCGGTAATCAGCGCGGAGAGCGTGCGGATTTCGCGGCCCATCGTCGCGTGGAAGCGCGCGACCGTCTCGGGATCCGTCACGACGCCATCGGTGATCGCCTCGATCATCGCGCGGATGGAGGCGAGCGGCGTGCGGAGGTCGTGCGAGATGGCGGCGACGAGCATCCGACGCGCCTCGTCATCGTCGGCACGCCGCGTGGCCGCTTCTTCCAGTTGTGTCGCCATCATGTTGAAGGCAACCGTCAGGGCGCGCACCTCGCTCGCCGCGTCCGGCGTCGGCGGCGGGACGCGGACGGTGAGATCGCCCGTCGCGAGCATGGCCGCCGCATCGCTGACGGCACGGAGGCGGTCGGTCAGCGAACTCGCGAGCACCGTACCGAGCGCGACGCTGACCACCACCGCGAAGAAGGAGAGCAGCGAGAGGAGGAGCACATCGTGGCGCGAGGCGAACATCAGGAGCGCGGAGAAGAGGACGTTGATCAGCGCGACGACCGACCCGGCGACGAGCGCGCCGATGATCCGGGCATGGATCGTCCGCAACACGCCCGCCAGCATCAGCCAGAGCCCGGCGCCCATCACGCCGAGCGAGAGCAGCCCGGAAATCGCCAGCAGTTCCGCCGTCTTCCAGAGAGCCGCCGCCGGTGGCTGCCAGATCGCCACCGATAGTAACTCCACCATCGCGAACGCGACGCAGACCGCCCCCAGCACCCACCCGAACCGGCGGCGCATCATGACGGTCTCCCACCCCCCGGCCCCCTCCCGGCGCGGGAGGGGGAGCACCAGCGCATCGCCGTGACCATCAGTTCCCTTTTGCCTTCGAGGGGTTCGGAGAGTAGAAAGAACGCTCATTTTACGCATCCTCTTTCGGGGCACGGAAGCGATAGCCGACGCCCCAGACGGTCTGCACGAAGATGGGATTCTCCGGCTCCGGCTCGATTTTCTGGCGCAGGCGGCGGATGTGGACGGTGACGGTGCTCGCGTCGCCGTAGAACTCCTCGGCCCAGACGCGGTCGAGCAGTTGCTCGCGCGTGAAGACCTGACCGGGGTGACGCGCCAGTTCATGGAGCAGGTCGAATTCCGTCGCGGTGAGCGTCGCTTCCTCGCTGCCGACCAGCACGGTGCGGGAGCGGGGATCAATCGTCAGGCCGGGGAAAATCAGCGCCCGCTCTCCCGGATCAGTGGGGGCTGTATCGGTCGTCCCGACGCGACGGAGCACCGCCTTGACCCGCGCGACCAGCTCGGCGGGGCTGAAGGGCTTCGTGACGTAATCGTCCGCGCCGATGGTCAGGCCGACGATCCGGTCCGTCTCCTCGCCGCGCGCCGTGAGCATAATGACTGGCACCGGATGCTTGACGGAGAGGGTGCGGAAGACCGCCATGCCATCCTTCTTCGGCAGCATCAGGTCGAGCACGATCAAGTCCGGCGCGAACTCGTAGGCGGCCTTGAGCGCCTCTTCGCCGTCCGCCGCCTCGCGCACGCTGTAGCCGTCGCGCTTCAGATAGAGCGAGACGACCTCGCGGATACTCGGTTCATCATCGACGACGAGAATGCGCTGCATCAGGTCTGCCTACCCCCCGCCCCTCCCGAAACGGGAAGGGGTGACTCATACGAAATTGCCGTGGCCGATTGTCGAACGCCCTGCCAGTACCTGGAGGGCGCACATCTATGCGCCCCTACCCTCCCCCTTCCCTCGGAGGGAAGGCGGGCGCCCTCTGGGCAGCAGGGGGTTAGGAAGAATGTACCACCCCGCCCTTACGGATTACTTACGCGGAAATAGTGAAACAGATTCCCGGCGCACGCGCAATTGCCGCCCAGTGATTCCGGGCGGCTCCCTGCTGTCTCCGGGCGCCCTCTGGGCGGGATGCTGCCTGCTCTCTACCGATACGCCGCTTCGAGGATTTCCTGCGTCTTCTCGGCGATCATGTTCCAGTCCGCATTGCCCTCTTTGGAGACGGTGACGAAGTCGTTGAGGAACATCAGCGTGCGCACGCCGGGGATGGCGAAGAGTTGCTTGGCGACATCCGCCACTTTGTCACCTTCATTCACCATGCCGGCGTTGAAATACGAGCGCGTCTCGTCCACGACGGTGCGGTTCATGACGAACTTCGCGCTGTTCGGATTCGGCGTCCCCTCGATGTCGATCTGAAGCGGTTCCTGCTCTGCCACGGTCGTTCCTCCTGCCTCTGCGTCCATATCTCGCTGCACGGAGGATACGGGAGCAACGAGCAATGAGCAATGAGCAATGAGCGGGGAAGTTCGGAGTTCGAGGTTCGGAGTGAGGAGTCTGGCGTTCCTCGAACTCCGAACTTCCCAGGGGGTTAGGAAATTTCCCGCGTCGCCTCCTTGAGCGCCCAGATGGAGCGGTTCCGCGCACGGACGAGCGAGGTGAGGGCGACACCCGCCGTGTCACTCTCGTCGGGCGACTCGCTGTAGGCGTGGACGGCGGCTGCCAAATCGGGAATGGACGGGACATCGAGGGCGGGCTCCTGCCGGAACCAGCCGCGTTGCGCGAAGTTCAGCGCCGTTAATTCCCGCCCGGCACGAAGGATTTTCGCGTTCGCCTCCTTGCCGACAGCGGCATCGCCCGCGCTCGGCGCGAAGACGGATGCCACCGCGATGAAGGCATCCGCCGCCGCGATGGCGTCGCTCAGGTCGAAGCGACCGCCAAGCGCCTGCTGATAGCCCATCAGGCTATCTTTGATGTCCTCACCCGCCGCCGCGAGATCGAGGGGCACGATGGGAGCATTCGCCAAACGCCAGACGACCCCGCCGTAGACTTCAATATCTCGTTTCAGGTTCTCGCGGTCAGCGATCTCCAACGTGTCGTCCACGGTGTGCCAGGCGATGTTGCCGCCGCAGCCGCCGACAGCGTAGTAGCCGTGGGCGTCAGCGACCGATTGCGGCATGGTTGAGGAAAGCATGAGCGTACCGGAGATGCCGAGGTTGTTGAAAGAGTAGTCGCCCGCGCGCGGCGGTCGCTCGCCCTCCGCCGGGAGACCCGCGACATCGCGGATCACCGCCTGCGTGAACGCGGCAAGATCGGGCGTGTAGGAGAGGTTGCGATACTCGGTCGCCCAGCGGCAGCCGGGGGAGTCGCAATTGACCTGCGCGACGCAATGTTCGATCAGGTCAAGGCCGAAGGTGTCCGCGTACCAGGTACTGCCGGCGTAGCGCCCGTGCGAGTGGCCACTCCACCAGGCGATGCGCACGCTACGGGCAAGATTCTGCCGGTTCTCGTGCAGGGCGCGCGCCAGTTCGAGCAGCGTCGCGTCGCCCGTCGCGTTGTCCCCGATCCCCTCACCCCACGAATCGAGGTGGCCGTGGACGAGCACAAACTCCTCCGGCGCCGTCGCGCCGCGAATCTCCGCCACCGTGACGGGAATCTCCCGCCAGCGCGTCTCCAGGTTCGTGCGCACGGTGACTTCCCGCACCGCCCCGGCCCTCGCCTGCTCCATCAGCCAGAGACCGTCTGGCCGGTTGACCTCCGCGACGCTGAGGGTCGGGATGGCGCCGATCGTGTCGAGGTCCGGCGTGCCCCAGACCGGCGTGCAGATGCCCTCGTGGACATTCGTGCCGGGGCTGGTGAAGACGGCAGCGGCCACCCCGGCGGCGGTGAGGTCACCAATCCGCGCGGGCATCGGCAGGCCATTGAGGACGGCAATCTTGCCCGCCACATCCTGGCCCGCGAGCGCATTGCCGAGGCCGGAGGTGAAGATGGCGCTCACGCTCGTCGCATGTGCCGCCTCGATCGCGACGGCGGGGGCGGTGATCCCTTCGTCGCCCGTCGGGACGGCGAAGCCGGGTGTCGTGCCACGGAGCGTGCGCGCGGCGCCGTCGGTGAGTGTGACATTGACGGTCGCGCCGCGCGGCAGGCTGATGAAGCAGCGCGGGTGATGGACGGTGTGCGGGATGCCCCATGCCGTCAGCCGCCGCGTGATCGCGTCCACCGCCTGCTGCTCGCCCTCCGTGCCCGACTCCCGCACGTAGTTGGCGAATTCATGGATCAATTCCCAGGGCGCATCCGTATTCAACGTCCCGAGGAACGCCGCCTCATCCGCTCCGCCCTGCCATTGTGTCGCTGCTGGTGCCATCATTATACCTACCCCCCTGCCCCCTCCCGAAACGGGAAGGGGAGACACATACATAGCGCCGTATCCTAATATCAACCGCCCGATGTCCCAAGATGACCCTGCGCCCCTTCCCATTTCGGGAAGGGGCCGGGGGTTGGAGCGGTTTTCATGGTAGTGTGCGGGGAGGAGGTAGCTGCGGCGCGCGACCCAGCCGCGCACCGCCCGCACGATCCGCTCACATCAGTCCTGGTCGGAGGCTTTCATGATGACGAGTCTCTACCCCGGTCATCTCTCCCGCAATCCCTAATATGCGGCGAGTTTGCGGATCGCCTCGGTGACGACGGTCGGGTTCGGGATGATGGCGTTCTCCTGCTCGGCGTTGTAGGGGATATGGCAATCGGCGGCGCCGATGCGCGAGATCGGAGCGTCGAGCGAGTCGAGGCAGTTCTCGGCGATGAAAGCGCCGACCTCCGCGCCGATACCCATCGTCTTGTTGTCCTCGTGGAGGATGAGGACTTTGCCCGTCTTCGCCGTCGTCGCGGCAATCGCGTCCAAATCGAGCGGGTGGAGGGTGCGCAGGTCGAGCACTTCGACACTGATCCCCTCGCCCTCGACGGCGCGTGCCGCTTCGAGCGCCCAATGGACACCGACACCGTAGGTGATGACGGAGAGCGTCGTCCCCTCGCGCTGCACCTTCGCCTTGCCAATCGGCACGGTGTAATCCCCGTCCGGCACCTCTTCGCGGTAGCGGCGGTACGATTTCTTGTGCTCGTAGAACATCACCGGGTCCGGGTCGCGGATGGCGGAGAGGATCAGCCCCTTCGCGTCGTACGCGGTGGCGGGGATGACGACCTTCAGACCGGGGATATGGCAAAAGAGCGCCTCGACGCTCTGCGAGTGATACAGCCCGCCATGCACGCCCGCCCCGAAGGGGGAACGAAAGACGACGGGGCAACCCCACTCGCCGTTCGAGCGGTAGCGGATGCAGGCCGCCTCGTTGACGATCTGGTCGTACGCCGGCAGGCTGTAGTCCGCGAACTGCATCTCGGCAATCGGCTTGAGGCCGGAGAGCGCCGCGCCGATGGCGATCCCCGCGATGCCGACCTCGGCAATCGGGGTATCGAAGGCGCGGTACATACCGAACTCCTGCTGCAAGCCGTCGGTGATCTTGAAGACCCCGCCTTTGTAGCCGACGTCCTCACCCATTACTACGACGCTCGAGTCGCGCGCCATCTCGTCGTGGATGGCGTCGTGAATCGCGTCGGCAATTGTCTTCTCGGGCATTTATAGATCCCCCTCTTCCGCGAAGATATGGAGGCGGGCTTCCTCGGGCAATGCGGCGGGCGCCGCCTCGGCGCGGTCCAGGGACTCGCGGATCTCCGCCGTGATTTCCTTAACGAGATCGGCGTCGGCCTCCTCGGTGATCACACCGCGCTCGATCAGGAAGGTCCTCATGCGCGGCACCGGGTCGTACCTCTTCAGTTCGTTGCGCATCTCGTCGGTGCGGTAGCGGTCGTTGTCGTCCGAGGAGTGGGCGACGAGCCGGACGCAGTTCGCCTCGATCAGTGTCGGGCCATCGCCGCGCAGCGCGCGCTCCCGCGCCTCGCGCGTCGCGTTGTAGACGGCGATCACGTCGGTGCCGTCGATGGCGACGGCGTGCATCGCGTAGCCCGCCTTCACCCGATTTGCCACGCCGCCCTCCGGCAGTTCGTACTGCTCGGGGACGCTGATCGCGTAGTGGTTGTTCTCGATGAAGAAGATGACGGGCAACTTGTGGATGCTGGCGATGGCGGCGGTCTCGTGGAAGTCGCCCTTCGCGGTCGCGCCCTCGCCGGAGTAGGAGATGGCGACGAAATCCTCGCCTTTGACGCGCGCGGCGTACGCAGAGCCGACCGCGTGCGCCATCTGGGTGGCGACGCTGCTGGAACCGGTCGGCATCCGCCACGCGACGCTCGACGGGTGGTTCGGCAGTTGCCGCCCGCCGCTGTACGGATCGTCCCGCTTGCCGAGGACGCCGAGGAGGAGGTCGTACGGCGTGAAGCCCATCGTCAGGGCGACGGACATGCTACGGTAGTAGGTATAGAGGTAGTCGGTGCCCTTCTTCATCGCCATCGCGCTGCCGACCTGGGCTGCCTCATGCCCCTGGCTGGTGATGACGAAGTGTGTCTTCCCCTGGCGGGAAAGAATCCAGAAACGCTCCGCGAGGAGGCGCCCGGTGACCATCGTCCGGTACATCCGCCTCAGGTCATCCTCGGTAAGATCGCCCGGGTCCGCCAATGCTGCTACTGGCGTCTCCACCACACTACTCATTGCCGCGGCCTCCTCAACCCTTCGACCGGCATCGCACGATGTTTTGCGCGCCCTACGACGGTGAACGTCGTTCCACGTTCGTCCGTGACGCGCAACGGCAATATCATACCACGCCGCCGTTTTCTGCCTATAGTGCGCCCGTCATCGGTATGCGCGCGGGAAGAACAATCCAAGAGGCAATCATTCCGCGTATTCGTGCAATGTACTATGCTTTGTGGTAGCATAGCGCTGTCGGATATTTTTTGTGTGGAGGAGGGAAGAGATGCGCACCGTGTCCCGTCGCTTCGTCGGGTTCGCAGTAATGATGACCCTCTTGGGCCTCGTTGCGTTCAGTGACCCGGTATCTGCCGGTCAGGCGGATGCCAATAATGACTGGATGGCAACCTTCTCATCCAGCGATGAGATACCGCTCACAGATAACGGGACCTGGGGTATCGCCTGGATGCACATCAATGATGACGGACAGAGCATGAATTGGGTCCTCTGGGTCAGCGCGATCAACAATCCCATCGCGGCCCACATCCATATGGGTGGCCCGGGAGTCAATGGCCCGGTCGTCGTGGCGCTCTACGCCGGCAAGAATGTCGGCTCGTTCAGTGGCGTGATGTCCTCCGGCACGATCACGGCGAAGGACCTCGATGGCCCACTGAAGGGTAAGACGATGGACGACCTCTTCACAGCGATGAAGACGAATGGCGCATACGTCAACGTCCATACCGAAGCACACCCCGGTGGTGAAGCCCGCGGCATGATCCGCAGCGATGAAGATGGTCGCCTCGGCGGCTAACGAGTTCGAAGTGCTGAGTGCTGAGTGCTGAGTGCAAAGGGGGCAGGCTTGCGGGCCTGCCTCTTTGTTTGAGCCGATGTCTCAGTACTCAGTACTCAGCACTTCGTGTGATTGCGTCCGTCATCCGGGCGACGCGGGCCATCGCGCGCACGTCATGGACGCGGACGATGTCCGCGCCACCGGCGATGGCGAGCGCGACGGTCGCGGCGGTGCCTTCGACGCGATCATCGACGGGGAGGTTGAGCGTCAGGCCGATGAAGGACTTGCGGGAGGTGCCCGCGAGGAGTGGCACGCCGAGGGCGCGTAGTTCCGGCAGGCGGCGCATCAGTTCCAGATTCTGCGCGACCGTCTTGCCGAAGCCGATGCCGGGGTCCGCGATCAACTGCGCATGCGAGATGCCGGCGGCGGTCGCCACGGCGATACTCGCGCGCAGCCAGTCGAGCACGTCCGCCACCACGTCCGTGTACTCCACGCCGTCGTAGTGGCCGCCGAGCGCGTCCACCGTCGCTGTCGCGGCACGGTTGTGCATCAGGACGAGTGCCGCACCGGAGCGCGCGACGATGCCCGCCAGCGCCGGGTCGCGGTGGAGTGCCCAGACATCGTTAATCATCGTCGCGCCCGCCGCGAGCGCCTCCTCCGCCACCGCCGCGCGGGAGGTATCGACCGAGATCGGCACCGGCAGGCGGGGCGCGAGCGCGGCGACAACGGGTACGACCCGCGCCATTTCCTCCGCCTCCGGCACGAAGGCCGCGCCGGGCCGGGTGGACTCGCCGCCCACGTCGATGATCTCCGCGCCCTCCTGGACGAACTGCTCCGCCCGCGCAATCGCCGCGCCGACATCGTCGCCCACGCCATCGCCCGAGAACGAATCTGGCGTGACGTTGAGGATGCCCATCACATACGTCTTCGCGCCCCAGTAGAGGAGCGTATCGCCGCAGCGGGTTGGCAGGAGTGTCGTGTTCATCGTTTGTCGCCCCACTACCAAAACAGGCGGAACATTGGTGGCGGGCTTATGAACCTTAGCGACTTAACCCGGTAATTGGTCGGTGGTGGGGGGGGGTTGGGCCCTCTGCTGCACTAGCGCGGAGCACCCCCCCCCCCCCCCCCCCCTCACATCCTCCCCCCCCC
>JBPCMC010000153.1:0-3074 GCA_051002645.1 Thermomicrobiales bacterium | reverse complement strand
CTTTGTCTCCCTTTCTTCTCCCCCTCTCCCTCCCCTCCTTACCTCCGTGGTCCAACGCTCCGATAGGATTGGCCATGTTGCAGAAGGTGTTGATCGCGAACCGGGGGGAGATTGCGCTGCGGATATTGCGCGCGTGCCGAGACCTCGGGTTGCCGGCGGTGGTGGCGTATTCGGAGGCGGATCGGGATTCGCTGCCGGTGCAACTGGCGGATGAGGCGGTCTGCATCGGGCAGGGGCCGGCGGCGCAGTCGTACCTGCGGCGGCCCGCGATCATCACGGCGGCGCAAATGACGGGGTGCGACGCGATCCATCCCGGCTACGGCTTCCTCGCCGAGAATGCGTACATGGCGCAGATGTGCGAGGAACTGGGCATCACCTTCATCGGCCCGCGCGCGGAGACGATCGAGCGGATGGGCGACAAGGCAATGGCGCGCGAGACGATGCGCCGCGCCGGGCTGCCGATCCTCCCCGGCCTGGAGACGCCCGCCTCGAACGACGGCGATCTGCACCGCGCGGCGCGCCGGATCGGCTTCCCGGTGATGCTCAAGGCGGCGGCGGGCGGCGGCGGGCGCGGCATGCGGGTCGTGCGCTCCGAGTCCGAACTCGAACGCGTCCTCCCCCTTGCGCGGGCGGAGGCGGAAGCGGCCTTCAGCAGCGGCGAGATGTACATCGAGCGATTCCTCGAATCCCCCCGGCATATCGAGGTGCAGGTACTCGGCGACGGCGAGGGCAAAGTCGCCCTGCTCGGCGAGCGCGACTGCTCCTTGCAGCGACGCCATCAGAAACTACTGGAGGAGTCGCCCGCCCCCGGTCTTTCGGGGAAGCAGCGGCAGACGCTCTGGGACCTCGCCCTGAGAGGGACGAAGGAGATCAAGTACCGGGGCGCGGGCACGCTCGAATTCCTGATGGACGGCGACGGACGCTTCTACTTCATGGAGATGAATACGCGCATCCAGGTCGAGCACCCGGTGTCGGAGGCGGTCACCGGGGTCGATCTCGTCGCGTGGCAGCTGCGCATCGCGGCGGGGGAGCCCTTGACGCTGCCGGAGCGCCCTCGTACCATCAATGGGCATGCTATCGAGTGTCGGATCACCGCCGAAGACCCCGACCGGGGCTTCGCACCGTCGCTCGGCACGATCACGGAATACATCCCGCCGGGCGGGTTCGGCGTGCGGGTGGACAGTCATCTCTACGGCGGGTATCGTGTGCCCCCGTTCTACGACTCGCTGCTCGGCAAGGTGATCGTCTGGGCGGAGACGCGCGAGGAGGCGATTGACCGGATGCGGCGGGCGCTCGAAGAGACGGTGATCGGCGGCATTGCAACGACCGTTCCCTTTCACCTCCGCGTCCTGCGCGACGCCCGCTTCCGGCGCGGTGAGGTCCACACCCGGTTCATCGAGCAACTGCTGAGCGGCAGCGACGGCCCGGAGCGATAGGATTCAGGGTGGAGCAGGTTTTCAACCTGCTGAATCACAGGTTGAAAACCTGTGCCACCGAGATAGGCAGTCCACGATGCAACAGGCGGCGGGAGAACAACTCGGACGGGTGATCGTCGCGCACAGCGTGTTGGCAGCGGTGGTCGAGATGACGGCACTGACGGTGCCGGGTGTGGTGCGCACCGCCCCGCATGGGCGGCGCACGGTGCATATCGCGGTCGCGGGCAATGCCGTCTCGGCGGACATTGGCATCATCGTTGCGGCGGACATGAACGTCGCGGCGGTGAGCGCCGCTGTACGCCGCCAGATCGCGGCAGCGATCGAGCGGTTGCTCGGCATGGAAGCAGCGACCGTGAACGTCTTTGTCCGGGATGTTGAAGGCGCGTGGCTGGCGCACGATGGCGGCGCCGCGCCGGAGAGGGACTTCGTATGATGACAGGAACCACCGAGGAGTCCGTACTCCTCTTGAGCGATGAAGACGACGAGCCGGCTGCCGAGACGGAGCGCGAGAGCCCGGCGCGGGCGCGGCGGAAACGACCGGGGAGCGACCAGTTCGCCCAGCGACAGCGCAAAGCGCGCGAGGGGGCGCTGCAAGTCTTATTCGAGGTCGATCTCGTCCGCCACGATGTCGATGATGTCCGCGCGCGGCAGTTCGACCAGATGTTGCTGGCGGACGGCTTCCGCGCCTTCGCCGAGCGGCTTGTCGATGGCGTGCTCGCCCATCAGGACGATCTCGACGCGCTGATCGCGGCGATTGCACCCGCCTGGCCGGTGCCGCAGTTGCCGCGCGTGGACCTGACGATCCTCCGGCTCGCGCTCTGCGAACTGCTCTACAGCACCGATGTACCCGTCGGCGCGGTGATCAACGAGGCGGTCGAGTTGGCGAAGCGCTACGGCAGCGAGAATTCCGGCAAGTTCGTCAACGGCGCGCTCGGCACGGTCGCCGCGCGCATCACGGCGGGCGAGTTGACACGGCAGGCGCCCGAGGCGTAAACCGAAATGCGCTCACGTACGTATGCTATACTGGGCGGGCGAGCGCGCACGGGCGCGACCGCTTTTGGAGAATGTTTGTGTTAGCGGAGGAGTGCGGGGTGTCGACTTCTACGATCTATGATCGCCTGAAGGGTCTCGTCACGGAGCAACTCGGCGTGGATGAAGAGGAAGTTACGCCCGAGGCGTCCTTCGTGGACGATCTCAATGCGGACTCGCTCGATCTCGTCGAATTGATCATGTCCCTGGAAGAAGAGTTCGGTCTGGAGATCTCGGACGAAGACGCCGAGAAGATCGTCACCGTCGGCGACGCCGCCAGCTACATTGAAGAGCACCAGAGTTAGCTCCGGCCAGTGTGGCGGCCGAACCGGCAAGGAATGAGGATGAGATGGCCCGTATCAGCGCCCGGCCGCCACGGCTCCTGGCTCCCCTTCGGAATCTGAACCCGCTACGACCCTTCCGGCGCGGCCCGAAGAAGGCGAAGCCGGACGCGGATTTGATGACGCTCCAGGAGCATCTCATCGAGTTCCGCACGCGCCTCGTGCGCTCCATCCTCGCCATCTTCGCGGGGATGATTATCGGCTTCATCTTCGCCAATCGCGTCATCGTCTGGATGACATCCAAGGCGACATCGGTCGATCCGCGCGC
>JBPCMC010000152.1:0-9141 GCA_051002645.1 Thermomicrobiales bacterium | reverse complement strand
CGCCCGCCACTCCGCCTCCCGCTGCCGTCACACCGGCTGCGCCGGTACCGCGCTATGTGCGGCGTCTGGGCGATGCCGCCGCCCTGCCGCCCCGCGCCGGGCAGCCCGTGCGCCTGAAAATCCCCTCAATCGGCGTCGATGCCCCAGTGGAGCAGGTCGGCAAGACGCCGGACGGCGCGATGGATGTGCCGAAAGACTTCTACGAGACCGCCTGGTATCAACTCGGCCCGCGCCCCGGTGAGGCGGGCAATGCGGTGATCGACGGCCACGTCGACTCGACGATGGGCAAGGCAATCTTCTACGACCTGCGCAAGCTCGTCCACGGCGACCAGATCACCGTCGTCGGCGATGACGGCGCGGAGCGCCACTTTGTCGTCGCTGACATGGGCACCTACGCGACGCAGGATGTGCCGCTCGCCCGCGTCTTCGGCCCCGCGACAGGCGCGCACCTCAACCTCATCACCTGCGATTCCAATACCACCTTCAACCAGACCACGCACTCCTACGACGGCAACCTCGTCGTCTACGCCGACGCGATGCCGTGATCCGCATTGAGACGACCAGCGTTCGAACAAGGCATTTGACAAACTATCGTTCTTGGTGTAGAATGCCGTCCTAAGGACGGTATTCTACACCAAGAGAGCTAATTCGTGCTTGTCAGTATGAAAAGGAATGCTTCTACTGCTATCCTCGGACAGCTAGCCGAGGAGAATCGACGGGTTTTGTCCGACTGGCGTGCAACCTTGCTCATGCGGCGGGCGACTTCCTCGCTGTCGCCAACCGAGCGTCGTTGGAGCAATTCCCCTCTATCCGTGTTTCAAGTCCATCCTCTGCTCCGTCAAATGGAGCGGCGCGGCGAAATTATGTCCATTCCGCCCTTGAAGAACATCTATCAGGTAATCGTGCCTTACGCCCGGTCAAGCGCCATCGAGGAATATGAAATCCTCATGGAGATACACCCGTATGCGGCGTTGAGCCATCTCTCCGCTCTCGCGTTTCACGGATTAACTGACGAACTACCGAAAGTCATCACGACATTCATTCCCACTGATGGGATCGGTGACCTGTTGCCGCCAGGAACGACTATCGATGACTGGGAAGGACTGGCACTGATTCGTGGAAGGCACCCCGCGCAAATCCTTGGCCGACCTGTCCGATGGACTGGGACAAAACTTGCCCGGTATTTTGGCACGTACGAATATCGTCCACGCGGATACCCGATTCGTGTGACAACTGCTGAGCGAACACTGCTCGATGGATTGCTACAGCCAGCACTTTCCGGTGGCCTCACGAATGTCCTGAAAGCATGGACCGCAGCACGCGATATGCTTGATCTGGAAGCGCTCATCGCGTACGTTGAGCGCTTCGATATCAATGTGCTGCGCCAACGGGTTGGGTTTATTCTGGAGGAACTTACATTCACACACGCACAACTCGATAGATGGCAAGCGCACGCGAGTCGCGGAGGCTCAAGTAAGTTATCGGCCTCCGAGCCCTATGCCCCGACATTCAACGAGCGGTGGAATCTCTCTCTCAATGCCCCGACCGACGTGTTGCGAGAGGATCTTGGATGATTGTTAATTACCCCGAGTCATTTGCCACGATCTCGACCTGGGCTCATCGGCATAACACGTCTATTACGGAAGCGCGGCAACGTTTTGTCCAATATGGCATCCTCCGCGCGATAGCCACGTCGCAACAACTCAGCAGCATCTTGGTATTCAAGGGAGGAAACGCTCTCGACTTCATCTGGCAACCGAACCGTAGCACGATTGATCTCGATTTCTCTGCTGATATGCAGGCACTCCCCGACGACTTCGATGAGCATGTCTTACAGCGGCTTCTGGAGCGCGCGCTCCCTGCGTCTGGGCGATTGACTGGCATTGCCTTTTCTGTGCACTCCGTTGCGAGGCAACCGCCCGGTGAAGGAAAAACCTTTATCACATTTACTGCCAGGATCGGTTATGCCCTTGAAGATGATGATCGCAATCGCGCGCGGATAGAGACCAGGCAATTCAGCAAGGCGGTCATTCCCGTCGAGATCAGTCTGAACGAACCGATCTGCGCTGATGTACGTGTGCGTATGGACGCGCCGCACCCACTCCGTGTGAGCACCGTTGAAGACATCGTCGCCGAAAAGCTCCGCGCGCTCTTGCAGCAACCGATTCGGAACCGCACCCGGAGACAAGACCTCCTCGACATTGCCGTGATCTTGCAATCGGGGACACCGCTCGATCGTGCGAGTGTTGCTGCATTCCTGATCGAGAAGGCGGGGGCGCGGAATGTCCCTGTGTCACGTACGGCGTTCCGGGAGCCTGAGATCGCCCGGCGCGCAGCCGAGGATTACGGCGCGCTGGCAAATACAACCCGCACGATGTATGTCCCCTTTGATGAAGCGCTCCATTCCCTGCTCACCTTCATCGATGACTTACCGATCCCTGAATAGCGAGACGTGGGATGTTGCCTCGCTCCTGTCGCACCCCGTGATTGACGCCCGTTTGCGGGGCGTGCGACACTCGTGGGCACTGACTGAGATGCGGCAAAGAACGAGGAGGGACAGGCGATGGTCCGAGTAGCGATGATCGGCACGGGCGGGGTTGCCGTCCAGAACCACATTCCGGGCATCCGCACGCATCCGCAGGGGGAGGTCGTCGCGCTCTGCGACCCGAACCCACAGGCGCTCACCAATGCCAGCCAGTCGTCCGGCGTGACGCGCATCTACAGCGACTGGCAGGAGGTGATCGCGCAGGACGACATCGAGGCGGTGGTGATCGCCACGCCGAACAACCTGCACATGCCGATTGCCATTGCGGCGGCGCAGGCGGGCAAGCATGTGATGAGTGAGAAGCCGCTCGGCCTCAACTACGAGGAGACGGAGGCGATGGTCGCGGCGGTGACGCACGCGGGCGTCGTCAACATGACCGCCTTCACCTACCGCTTCGTCCCGGCGATGCGCTACATGAAGCATCTCGTCGATCAGGGCGTTGTCGGCGTGCCGTACCACTTCCGCGTCAATCGCCTGCAGGATTGGGGCGACCGCGCCGTCGGCTGGCGGCAGGTGAAGGCGCTGGCGGGCTCCGGTGAACTGGGCGACATGCTCTCGCACCGCATCGACTACGGCCACTACTTGCTCGGCCCAATCGGTCGCGTCGTCTCGCAGATGCGCCAGTACCTCACCGAGCGGCGCGCCCCGGACGGCTCAGTACAGGAGTCCGACGTGGACGATTGGGTCGCCTTCCTCGGCGATTTCGTCGGCGGCACGACGGGCGTCTTCGAGAGCACGAAGATGGCGGCCGGGCGCGGCTTCTACCTCTACAGCCAGGATTACGTCGAGATCAACGGTTCAGACGCCTCGCTCGTCTACTTTCTTAGCACGCCGTCCCAACTGATGGTCGGCAAGACGGGCGGCAACTTGGAGACGGTGCAACTGCCGGAGGAATTTTTGAAGGTCCCCGGCTCCCCGCGCGACCCGCACGAGGGCGACCCCTTGCAGGTCTTCCGCTATGACCAGTCATTCGAGTTCATCCAAGCGATTGTCGAGGGCCGCCCCGCCTCGCCCGACTTCCACGACGGCTCGCGGGCGCAGGCGGTGATGGACGCCGTCATCCTCTCGGCCACCAATCGCCAGTGGGTTCACGTCCCTGGCGCGGAGATGGGCTAGCATGGAGTCGGAAGATAACTGAACCGCCAAGACGCCAAGGACGCCAAGCAACGCGGAGAAGAAAGAGGCTCCTAATCGTCCTTCCCCAGGCGCTCTTGGCGCTCTTGGCGGTTCGCTCTTGGCCCGTTTGAGCCTCGATGGGAGAAATGCGATGGCAGGTGGATTGGCTGACAAAGTGATGCTCATCACCGGCGCGGGGAGCGGTATCGGGCAGGCGGTGGCCGTCCGGTTGGCGAAGGAAGGCGGCGCGTTCGTCCTCGTCGGTCGGCGTGAGGCGAACCTGAAAGAGACCGCCGGAATGCTCGGTGACGCCGATGTGCTCATCCAACCCGCCGACATCGCCGACCCGGCGGCGGTGGACGGTGTGGTCGCGACGACGCTGGAGAAATACGGGCGGCTCGATCTGCTCGTTAACGCGGCGGGCCTGAACGTGCCGAAGCGCTCGCTGGCGGATTCCTCCATCGAGGACTACCAGACAGTTATCTCGACGGACCTGAACGGCGCGTTCTACCTGACGCGTGGCTTCCTGCCGACGATGCGCCAGCAGGGCGGCGGCACGGTGATCAACATCGTCTCGGACTCCGGCTGGCGCGGCAACAACTTCGCGGGCGTCGCCTACATCGCGGCGAAGTTCGGCCTGCGCGGTCTGACCGAGGCGATCAATGCCGAGGAGCGGCAGCACGGCATCCGCGCCACCGCGATCTACCCCGGCGAAGTGAACACGCCGATCCTCGACCGCCGCCCGGTGCCGCCGCCGCCCGAGGCGCGCGCCCGGATGCTCCAATCCGAGGACATCGCGGAGTGCGTCGCCCTCGCCGCGCTCCTCCCGCCCCGCGCCATCATCGAGGACCTCGTCGTCCGCCCCGCCATCCAGGATTGGGTCAGCCGGAGATAGGGAGTTCGAACCACAGAGACACAGAGAGCACAGTGGAAACACGGAGAAGAATTTGTTCGGTCTCCTCTTTCCCTCTTTGTGTTCTCTGTGCCTCTGTGGTTCAAGAGTTTTGGAGGAATGTATGCAGGTGATACGGGTGACGGAAGAGAAGCGGGCGCGGAGTGACAATCCGGCGTTCGTGGGGCCGGTGCTGACGCAGGATGTGGTGAGCGACGCGATGGCGGCGCTACTGCGGGTGACGGAGGTGACGTTCCCGGCGGGGGCGCGCAACAAGTGGCACAGGCACGCGGCGGATCAGGTGCTGATCGTCACGGCGGGGCGGGGGATCATCGCCACCGAGTCGGAGGAACGGACGATCACACCCGGCGATGTCGTGCTCATCCCGGCGAACGAGAAGCACTGGCACGGCGCGACTGCGGATGAGGCGATGACCCACTACGCCCTCCTTACCCCCGGCCCGATGACCGTCCTGGAGTGATGGTGTGACCGAGGACCGGATTATTCATCTGGACGCGGCGGATTTTACGCCGACCTTGCGCGCCGAGTTGGACCGGATGGTCGCGGCGACCTTCCGGGACGGCAGCCAGCCCGGTCGCGTCTGGGCGCCCGCGACCTATCATTTCCTGCTCATGCGCGGCGAGACGATTATCGGGCATGTCGGTGTCCACCGGCGAGCGGTCGCGGTGGGCGGGCGGTCATGGGCGGTTGCCGGGATCGTCAAGGTCGGCGTCGTGGCGGCGTTGCGCGGTCACGGCCTCGGCACGTGCCTACTCGCCTTCACGGACGACACGCTGCGCGCGCAGGGTCGGGACGACCTCGGCCTGCTCGTCACGAGCGAGGACCGTCTCGGCTACTACGGTCGCCTCGGCTGGGAGCGCATCGCCGGGCCAGTCTACTACGAGGATCGGGGCGAAACGAAAGCGGAAATCTTCCCCGTCCTGCTTCTGCCCCTCCGCGCGACCAAACCCGACCTCGCCCCCTGGTACGACGGCCCGATCGACCTCGCCGGCCCGCTCTGGTAGAGCGAGGCTGGCGTGTCCTTACAACGCGGCGGCTTCGTCGGGCGGTTTGGTGCAGGGGAGGGTAAAGACAAAGGTGCTGCCCTTGCCGGCCTCGGAGTCGACCCAGATCTCGCCGTCGTGCGCCTCGATGAGGGCCTTGGTGATGTAGAGACCGAGGCCGAGGCCCTGCACGCCGAGGGTCAGCGCTCCTTCGGCGCGATAGAAGGGGCCGAAGAGACGGGGCAGGGCCTCCGAGACGATGCCGATGCCCTGGTCGCTCACCGAGACGCGCGCCTCATAGCCGCGATCCTCGACGCACAAGACGATCTCGCCGCCGTCCGGCGAATACTTGACCGCGTTGGACAAGAGGTTCTGCATCACCTGCGCCAACCGGTCGCCGTCCCACCAACCGATGAGCGGCCGGTCGGGCAGGTCCGCCCGCAGGGTGTGCCCTTTCGCCAGTGTTCGCGTCTGCTCGACTGAGCGACGCGCCAGCGCAACGAGATCGACCTCGGCGCGCGTGAGGTCCAACCGCCGCGATTCCAACCGCACCACATCGCGAAGGTCGTCGACGAGCCGCTCCATCAGGTTGGACTGGCTGACGATCACCTCCATGCCGCGCGGATCATAGATAGCGCGGCGCAGCATCAATTGGGCGTACCCCTTGAGCGAGGTGAGCGGGTTGCGCAGTTCGTGCGTGATCATCGCGATGAAGTCGCGCTGCATCCGCTCCTGCACGCGGCGGGCGGAAATATCGCGCCAGGTGCCGAGGTAGACATCGCCCGTCGGCAGGGAAACGGTCGTCAGATAGCCCTCGACCGGCACGATCGTGCCGTCCTTGCGCCGCCACTCCGATTCGCCGCGCCACATGCCCTGCTGCTCGAAATCACGGTGCGACTGTCGCGCACGCGGAGGGTCGGAGGAGAGGTCGCCGACGCGGAGTTGGCGCAACTCCTCGACGGTGTAGCCCGTCAGGTCGGTGAATGCCGGGTTGCCGTCCAGGTACCGACCGTCTGGGCCCATGACAACAACTGCGTCGCCGACGCCATCGAAGAGTTTGCGGAAACGTTCCTCGGAGGATTGCGCCGTCCGGTAGAGGCGCGCGTTATCGACGGCGATCGCGGCGCGGCGCGCCAGTTCCTCCGCCAGCGCGAGGTCCGTTGCGTCGAACCGGCGACCTGATTCCGCCGCCACGAACGAGATCGCGCCGAGCGCCTGCTCGCGCGCGATCAGCGGCACGATCATCACCGAGCTCATGCCGAGCGCGCGGATGACGCGCAGGTGCTCCGCGTCCCGCGCGCCGGCGACGAGCATCTCGTCCGTCAAATCCGATACCAGCACGGACGTACCAGAGCGGATCACGCCCGGTATCCCACCGCTGTCAGCCGGGTCAGGGGGGTAGCGCTGCCGTACTTCATTGGCCATCTGCACTTTCTCGGGATCGACATGCGCGACCGCCACCGGGCGGAAGGAGTCACCATCCACCATCTCGACGGCGCACCAGTCCGCGATCTCCGGGACGGCGAGGCGCGTCACCTGCTGAAGCGTCGTCTCGTAATCGAGCGAACCGGCGAGGAGCGCGCTCGCCTCCGTCAAGAATCGTAGAGATTCCTCGACGTGCCGGCTAGCTGTGATGTCGCGGAAGACATTGACGGCGAACTGCACGCCGTCCTGCGCGTCGCGGATCGGTGTCGCCTGGACGATGCTCCAGCGCTCCTCGCCTGTCTCGCGCGAGCGGAAGCGGAGGACCATTTCCGGAGACTGCTCGCCGAGGAGCGCCCGCCGGCCGGGGAACCGGGCGACGTCGATCGGTTGCCCGTCCGCGTCCACGATGTCGAACTTGGCCCGCGCCGCCTCGGTCGTCGCCGCCATCATCGCGGCGGCAGTGGGGTAGCCGCTGTATCGCGCCGCCGCGTCGTTCGCGTAGATCACCGCGCCGCTCGCATCTTGCACGGTGATACCGTCCGCGACGCCCTGCAGGACGGCGGCGAGTTGGTCGCGCGATTGGCGCAGCCCCTCCTCCGCCCGCAGGCGCGCGCCGCTCAGGTAACTCGTGAGCAGCCCGATGGCGATGAAAATGGCGATCTGGAAGGCGGTGCGCAATTCAGCGACCGAGAAGGAATTGATCGGCGCGAAGAAGAAGTAGAGGATCGCCACCGCGCCGATGACGGTCGCCAGCGCGCCGGGGCCGAAGCCGCCGTACCAGGCGCTGATGACGATGACCGCGAGATAGAGGATCGCCGGCGTCGCCGCGAAGAGGCTATGGAAGAAGTGCGAAATGAGGATAGCGATCAGGCTGGCGACGATAGGGACACCATAGCGCCAGAGGAGCGGGCGGGCGGACAGATTCTGTGGCATGGTGAGCAATGGTACATTGCGCTGCCGCACATCGGCCCCCGTACGTCCCCACACGACGCCGATCCGTTCCGGCCATCGCGCCCCGAGCATCCATGCACCGGATTCAGCGTCATCATCGCGAATTTCCCCGTCGCCGCGCTATGATAACAACTCCCGAAAGCCTGCGCTACCCGACGACAAGCGCGCAACAGCGATGACTGGCTTTGAGCAGCAGGCGCGCAAAGTCTGTCAAGAGAGGTGATCCGATTGACGATCTTCGCGGCATCGTGTGAGACTGCGCGTATGAACAGCACGCCGATTGTCTACAGCGACCATTACCTCGATCATCACACCGGCCCGCACCCGGAGACCGAGCGACGCCTTGTGGCGATCATCGAGCGTCTTGAGGAGGAGGGGTTGCTGGAAGGTCGCCCGCTCCTCGCGCCGACGGATGCGCCGCGCGAGGCGATCCTCCGCGTCCATGACGCGGCCTATGTGGATGCGTTGGAGCGGTTCTGCGCGGCGGGCGGCGGGATGCTCGAACCGAGCACCACGGTCTCGGCGGAATCGTTCGATGTCGCGCTGCTTGCCGCCGGTGGCGCGATCCGCGCCGTGGACGCCGTGATGACGGGAGAGGCGCGGCGGGCTTTCGCGCTCGTCCGTCCGCCCGGCCACCACGCGACGGCGGAGATGGGCATGGGATTCTGCCTCTTCAACAATGTCGCCATCGCCGCGCAGCACGCGCGCGACCGCTACGGCCTCGAACGGGTCGCAATCATCGCCTGGGATGTCCACCATGGCAACGGCACGAACGACATCTTCTATGACGACCCGCATGTACTCTTCGTCTCGGTCCACCAATATCCGCTCTACCCGATGAGCGGTCTGGCAACCGAGCGCGGCACTGGCGCGGGTGAGGGATATACCATCAATATCCCACTGCAGGCGCACACGGGCGACGCGGAGTATCTGCGCGTCTTCGACGAACTGGTCGGCCCGCTCGTGCTCGATTACCGGCCCGAACTGCTCTTCGTCTCCGCCGGATACGACGCCGCCCAGGACGACCCGCTCGCAGAGATGCTCGTCACGGACGATGGCTTCCGGCAGATGGCCGAGCGCGTCGTCGCCTGGGCGGATGCCTGCTGCGACGGTCGCCTCGTTGCCCTCCTCGAAGGCGGGTATGACTTCGCCGCACTAGCGCGGGGCGTCGCCGAGACGTTGCGGGTATTGGATGGGAAGCCCTAGCC